>CAJJTI010000034.1 GCA_905194705.1 uncultured Solobacterium sp.
TGTAGGTACCTATTATGTATCGCTTACTTAAATATTGTATATATCCAAGTCAATAAATATGCACAAAAAAAGAGTTATTACTTTGGTTAGTAGTAACTCTTTGAGTTTATGGATGATTAGTACCTAATTAGATCATTTGCTTCTTGGCTTTACGCATAGCACTTGAAGACATGATGATTAAACCAACTAATACACTAATGTAAGGGATTGTGTTAATTAATTCGGATGGTAATTGACCAAGTAATAAGATATTTACAACACCTTGAGCGATAGCAAATACGCCTGTCATAATAAATACTACGCCTAAGTTATTACCACCTACAGCAGCTGCTGCAATACCAATCCAACCACGGGATGCAGTCATATTATTTGAGTAAACAGATAAGTAACCCATTGATAAGTATGCACCACCCATAGCAGCGAATGCACCAGATAATAGTGAAGCAATTGTACGCATTAAATTAACTTTAATACCTACTGATTCAGCCGCATGAGCATCAAGTCCACACGCTTTCATTCTTAAACCAAATGGTGTTTTATATACAATGATATAAAGAAGAATCATTAGAGCAATACAGATATATGTTAATGCTAAGTGACCAGAGAAGATTTCACCAAGAACTGGGATATTTTGTAAACCTGGAATATCAATACGAGGTAATGTCTTACTAGGAAGACTTCCTGATTGTCCTTTAGAGCCAGTCCAGATTAGCAATAAATAAATTGCAAAGTCAGCACTGAATAAGTTTAAGGCAATACCGACCATGATAGGATTAGCTTTCATCTTGATAGCGAAGAATGCTAGTACTCCACCACATAACATACCAACTAAGATAGCTCCTAGTAGTCCAAGCCAAGCAGAACCGGTAATAGCACTGAAATATACACCAAATAATGCGCCAAAGTTCATAATACCATCTACAGCGATATTAGAAATACCAGCAAGATTACCAATGTAAGAAGACATAGATGCATATACTAGAGGAGTACCTACACGAATGACGATAAAGATAAATCCAGCACTAAAGATTTGTGATAAAAGATCATTCATGGTTTTGTTCCTCCTTTAATAATTGTTTTGCACGCCATTTCTTCAAGAAGTATTGAGAAGAAATGAGTAGTGTTAGAATTACTTCTACAATGGAAATCATCTTAACGTCAATTACTGCAGATGAGTTAGATAATAATTGTGCACTTGCACGTAAGTAACTAATACCAAATGCGGCAATAACTACACCGATTGGATCGTTTTTACCTAGAGTTGCCATTAATGCACCAGTAAATCCTAAACCGGGCAATGTAGCCCATGTAAATGCTTTATACATACCTAATAATTCAACAGAAGCACCAACACCACCGATTAAACCAGCTAAGAAGTGAACAACCATAAACATTCCAAATGCGCCCATTCCAGAGTATTTTGCAAAGTTAGGGTTGATACCTGTAATACGAATGGAATAACCAATCTTTGTTTTATATAACAAGATATATACAAGAATAGTTGTTACAATCGCGATGATTAAACCTGAATGGACTTGGGTTTTAGGAATAATATTTGTTAATCTTGCACTTTCTACAAATGGTGCTGATTGATAACCTGTAACACCAGGCAATGCAAGACGAGTTTTAACGATATAGAAACCAATACCAAACAAGATACTGTTCATCATTAAGGACACAACCATTTCATCCGCATTAAACTTTTGTTTAAGTAGAGCAGGTATTAAAGCAATTAATCCACCAACTAAACCAGCAACAGCAATACAGATGAAGGAATCAATAAAGCCATTTCCTGTTAACAAGTTTTCATTGATTGCAAAGAATGTAGCGATAACACCAGAGAAGTAGAAGATACCTTCTGTTGCAAGGTTGAATGCACCAGAACGGAAATATAATAGTGTAGCAAGACCTGCAAATGTTAATGGAATAAACTTAACTAATACATATCCAAAGTATCTAGGATTCTTAAATGGATAAGTTAATAAAGAAATAAAATCTTTACCAGGTTGATTACTTACAATACATAGAACAATAAATGTAACAAGTAATGTAATAAGAATAGATACTAGAATTCTTAAGGCTTCAAATGGTTTGTCGTCTGTAAGTCTAAACTTTTTCTTTTCTGTTTTATTCATATCTTACTTACATGCCTCCATGATTTCTTCTTCGGACTGTATTTTTGTGCCTAACATATAAAGTCCCAATTCATTTTCTGTTACATTATGTAAGTCTTTGAAGTAAGCAACAATCTTTCCTTCATACATAACAAGTAATGAATCACTTACGGACATAACTTCATTTAAGTCGGCACTGATTAATAGAATGGCTGCACCATTATTTCTCATATCAATCAATTGTTGATGGATATAATCGGCAGATCCAATGTCAATACCACGTGTTGGTTGTTCAGCAATCATACATTTAGGAGCAGTTTTCCACTCTCTAGCAACAACGACTTTCTGAATATTACCACCAGATAATGAATTGATTGGTTGTTTTTCAGATGAAGTCTTTACACTGAACTTTTTAATTAAATCTTTAGATGTTTCACGGATTGGCTTTTCTTTTAAGAATACTTTTCCAGAATAATCATCTTTTTCATAATATGTAGAAATTAAGTTATCTTGAATACTTGCACTTCCTGCGATACCATCAATCATTCTATCTTCAGGAATGTAAGATAAACCACTTGCACGTTTTTCATGAATAGATACATTAGCAATTTCTACACCATCAAGTTTAACAGTACCTTTCTGGAATGGTAGTAAACCTGTAATAGATTTGATTAGTTCTTCTTGACCATTACCTTGTACACCAGCAATACCAAGAATTTCACCACTATGTACATTGAAATTTACATGGTCAACTTTACTTACGCCACGATCTTTATATTCAATATCACGAACTTCTAATACAGTTTTTCTTTCGGTTTCTTTTCTGAAACTGTCATATGAGCTGTCAAGTTTTTTACCAATAATTAACTCAGTTAATTTATCAATTGTAATATCATCATTATTGACGAATGTACCTTTTGTTTCACCACTTCTAATAACAGTAATACGGTCAGAAATATCTTTTACTTCATTTAATTTATGAGAAATAAAGATAATCGTATGTCCAAGTTCTTTAAACTTTCTTAATTGATCAAATAATTGAACTGTTTCTTGTGGTGTTAATACAGCAGTAGGTTCATCCAAGATGATAATTTCAGCATTACGATATAATGTTTTTAAAATCTCTACTTTCTGTTTTGCGCTAACAGTCAAGTTACCTACTAAATCAGTAGGTACAATTTCATCAAATTGATACTTTTTAGCAAGTTCTGCAATTTCAGCATTTGCTTTTTTTGTATCGATGAAACCAGCAGATGTTTTAGGCTCTTTTCCAAGAACGATATTTTGAGCAACAGTAAAAGATGGGATTAACATGAAATGTTGATGCACCATTCCGATACCACTATTAATAGCCTCCATTGAAGAAGAGTAATTAATTTCTTGTCCCTTGTATATTATTTTTCCGGTTGTCTGCTTTTCAATCGCAAAAATAATATTCATTAGTGTTGATTTCCCGGCACCGTTTTCACCAACAATCGAATGAATTTCACCCTTTTTGAAATCAATACTGATATTACGATTGGCGACAGTACCATTCGTATAGATTTTTGTGATGTTTTCTAATTTTAGAATAATATCATCCATATTCAACTCCTTATGAAATGAAAGATGCTCCATTTATTATAGATGGAGCATCTTGTTATTTTAGTTTTAGTTAATTAAAAACCTACTTTTTCAAGCCATCTGTCATATGTAGTGTTATCAGCTAGTTGGTTTTCAACTGTGATTTCACCATTCTTTAATTTGTCAGCAAATTCTGCAACTTTAGCTTGTTGTTCTTCAGTCATATTGTTCTTGTAGTTGTCATTGATAACTAGACCAACTGCATCATCTTTATAACCTAAAGTACGTTGTGTTCCAAATTCAGCTGTTCCTTCGATAACTTGAGAAACTCCCCAAAGAACACCAGAGTCACATCTCTTTAGAGAAGAAGTTAAGATATGAGCAGCAAGTTCTGGTTTACCAGAGTTAGCAGCGTATTGGTCAGAGTCAACACCGATTGCCCAGAAGTCTTCTTCAGCAGCGCAATCGAATAAACCGTTACCAGCACCACCAGCAGCGTGGTAGATTACATCAGCACCTTGTTTGTGCATGTTAGAAGCGATTTCTTTTGCTTTACCTGTATCTGTGAAGTCACCGATGAAACTTGAAATAACTTTTGCGTCAGGGTTAACAGCGTTTACACCTTGCATATAACCAGCTAAGAATTGTTTGATACCATCGTATTCACCACCACCGATGCATCCAACAACGTTGCTTTCAGTTTTAACACCAGCTACTAGACCTGCTAAGTAACCAGCTTCATGACATGCATAGTTAACGCTAAGAATGTTATCTAAAGAGTTGATTTCAGCATTGTCATAGTCGAAGTTAACGAAACTAACTTCAGGGTATTCAGCAGCAACTGTGCACATATATGGTTCATACATGAAGTTACCAGATACAACAATGTCATAACCATCATCGCAAGCTTGACGGTATGCAGGTTCCCAACCAGCAGAATCAGTACCCATTTCGATACCTTTAATATCAATCTTGTCACCATACTTTTCTCTTAGTAGTGTCATACCGTTACCAGCTGTATCAAAATAAGACTGGTCACCGAAGTTTGTAACGACAAGAGCAACCTTAACAGCATCTTCTGCTACCTGGTTGTCATTTCCGCCTGTGCTACCTGTGCTACCATCAGAACCACCACAAGCTACTAGACTTAGAGCCATAATGGAACTGAGCAAAATTGAAGCGATTTTTTTCATCCTTTTCTTTCCTCCTGAAATATATATAAACTAATAAGAATGGCTTAGTTTATAACAAAGTGATAAAGCTGTTTATTTAAGCATATTCATCAAATAATGAACATGTTCTTTAGTAAAGAAGAATGGATCGGTATGTTGTAATCCATCATATATAGATAGTGTAACATGACTATCGGGATATTTTTCTTTGGCTTTATTAAAAAACTCAACAGATTGAAGATATGGAACAAGTGCATCTTTTGTACCATGTTCTAAAATAATGTTAGGCATATGGTCATTAATCTGTTTGATAGGACTTGCTAAGTTCATCTGTCTTTCATCATCATAATTTTTACCCATATAAATGCCAAAAACAGTATCTTTATCAGAACGTGCTGTATCCAAGATATCTAATTTTTCGGCTTGAGCATTTATTGCTAGTGGATTGCTGGGAGCATACATTGCAATAATGTTTTTAACTCTGGTGTCTAAAGCAAGATCAAAGTGGCTATTTTCTACCAGTCCTGCTTCTAAAGCAAGATGAGCTCCAGCAGATTCTCCCCATAATGTAATATTGTTTGTATCAATCTTATATAAATCACTGTGACTTCTTAAGAAAGCAATACATTTCTTGATATCAATTACTGATTGAGGAAATGGTGCATCCAAAGAAAGTGTATAGTCAGGTACAGCAACAATAAAACCCTCGTTAATAGGTTGAATCATTGGAGGGACGAATTTATCGGTTTTAAAACCAGATATCCAACCACCACCAAAGATAGATATAACAAGGGGATTTTTATCATTTATTTGTTCTGGATAATATAAGTCCAGTTTAAGCCCATCAGAATAAACAACGTCAGCGACTCTACCAGGATAGAGATCAGTATTCATATGTCCGAGGTCGAACTTTAAGAAATTCTCAAGATAAGGTGTCATAACAATATCTGTACGTTTCATAAAGACCTCCAGTTATTCGCAAGGGTTTTCATTTATATAGGGATTATAACCTTTTAGTTACAAATTTCAAATAAAAACTTTACAATACACTCTTATTTGTATTATTAGAATTCTTTATTCTTTTATAAATTATTTTTTCGTTTGATTACTTAAAGCGATATTTTCCTTTTCCATAGCCTTTAACAGGTTGTATTAAATCGTTTTGCAGCATGATATGAATAATATCGGATGCTCGAGATGGTTTTAAACCTGTAATCTGCTCAATAACAGAGCGACCAAATATTATATTTTTGCCACATTCTTTGTATAAAGTGACAATATAAGAAATAGATTTATCACTAATTGAATTACTAATCTTAGCAAACAATTCTTCAATGTCCGATTTTTTCTTTTCAATGTCCGAAATTTGAACGCCAATGTCCGATTTTCCCTTTTCAATGTCTGATTTTAAAAGACCGCTTATATGCATGGAACGATTATGAAGCTCATTTTTTTCATCTAAGAGTAAATTTCTAAGAAACAGTTCAAGATACTCAGTTGTTTCATGGATGTCATTTTTAAAATCATTGTAATTTGCCCGAACAAGAGAATTTCTAAAATACCACGCATTTTCCGCAAAAATATCATTTGTGGCATCAAAACCTAATGAGCGTAAATATTTAATGAAAAAGACAGCTGTTGTTCTAGTGTTACCTTCACCAAAAATATGAATTTGCCATAATCTTGATACAAAAACTGCTAGATGATGAATAATTTCATTCATAGTTAAATTTTGATAACTAAATTTTCTTTCTTCTGAAAAATCATATTCAAGCGTAGCTCTTAATTCGGATGAACTGCCATATAAAACAGTTTCACCATTAAGGACCCATTCTTTTTTTGTAATATTATAATCACGTAATTTACCCGCATGGTCGTATATACCTGTGAATAGTTTTTTATGTATGGAAATATATTCGTTTGGTGTAAAACTAAATGCTTTTTCAGATAAAATTTTAGCAATTCTTAGGGAAACTTTATCAGCTTCTTCGGTTCTATCATCAATATCTTGTTTAGGATTTTCTTTATAATAGCTAGTTAATAATTGATTGGCTTCATCTATTGAAATATCTCCTTCAATATTTCTGATTGCTGTATCAATTAAATATTGTGAAGGGCTTAATCCATCAACTGCTTGTAAACCAATTGCAGTATGCCAAGCATATCCTTTTTCTTTCTTCGATGGTTCTACTTCTTTAATGTATTCTTTAAACGGATCATACTGCATGGCCATACCTCTTTTACAAAAATATTATATCAACAAACAATAAATAGTAATCATTGCTAAAGGTATGTTTTACTCACAAAGTATTTATTATTTAGTAGACTTTAACAGTTCTCTTGTAGAGTGATGGGCAATAGGAGTCCACTCAACCGGTTTAAATAAAGCAATAATTGTAATAGGAGCATAAGTAAATAAGAATAAGGGGAATACTGCTAGATATAATACTTTCTTTACAGGATTACCACTGATATTTTTCCATTCAGATACTAATGTAACTAAACCCATAAATAAGAATAAGACGTAGTAAACAACAATTGTCCAGACGATAAATCTACAAATACGACTCCAGATGATTTCAGCAATGATTTTAGGCATAGAATAAGAAACTACGCCAAAAAATACACTGAGGAATAATAAAGACAATGTTAATAATGTGCATGGAGCTACTGTCATTAGAACATCATAAATACCTAATTTATGGTCACTTGTAAATAAGCCACTGATTAAGGAACCAAAATACTTCTGATTAATTTCTAAGAAACCTTTAGACCATCTCATACGTTGATTGTAGGATTGTGTCCAGTTTGTTGGCTGTTCATCATAAACAATAGCTTTATCCACATAACCAATCTTTTTACCTTTTAATGCACAGTTAACAGAGAATTCAATATCTTCAGTTAGTAAGTGATATGGCCAACCGCCATTTTCCTTCATGAGTTCTTTTGAAACAAGAAAACCTGTACCACTAATCATACATGTTGTACCAATAGCGTTTCTTGCGGCATTAACAAGTCTAGCTTCATGTAAAAACCAGATAGAATAGCCATAAGTTAACCAGTTTGCACAGAAGTTTTTAGAATTACGATAACTTGTTAAAGCATCATATTTACCTGTTGCAAAACGATTGTTCATTTCCGTTAAGAAATTCTTATCAATGATATTGTCCGCATCAAAAACGATATATGCATCATAGTTATCACCAAAGTCTTTTTGAATATTATGATAAAGTGTATTTAAGGCATAACCCTTACCGACTTCTTTTGTGTTTTCTCTAGTATAGGCATATGCGCCTAGTTCTATAGCTTTTTCATATGTGTGATCTGTACAGTTATCGGCTAATACAAAGATATCAAATTTATCTTTGTTATAAGTTTGATTCTTTAAAGAATGAATAATATCACCAATTACATTCTCTTCATTACGAGCGCAAATCATAATGGCATAACGTAATTGTTTGTTAGTTTTTGGATATTTTTTATGTTTAGTATATAAACCAACGCCCATATATACAAATTGATAGAAGTATAAAGCAGTCAATAGTAAGAATATCACCGCATTTATATTGCTGAATAAATTTAACCATTTCATAATAATTTTCTCTTTTCCCTTATACTGCCCCTAAGCAGTACTTAGTATTTTAATTATTTGAAAAGTGACTTCAATAGATATCACATAATGTTCACATAAAATTCAGAATATCTTAATGAATATAAAATCCTGTATACTAAAAATGTGAGGAAATGATATGGAATATAAAGAATGTTATCAAAAAATATATGCGTCCTGGTTAGGTAAATTAATTGGTATTCGCTTAGGTGCTCCAATTGAAAACTGGTTAGGAAAAGATGTTAGAAAAATGTATCATCCAATTAGAAACTATACTGTGGATTATGGACAGTTTGCGGCTGATGATGATGCGAATGGTCCATTATTTTTTGTCTCTGTAATGGAGAAATATAATTTAGATACAATTACAGTTAAAGCGATGGGTGAACATTTGTTAAATGTAGTGGGTAATCATACTGGCTTTTTCTGGTGGGGTGGTAAAGGTGTAGCGAGCGAAGAAACGGCTTGGCAGAATTTAATGGATGGCATTGAAGCTCCAGAATCCGGTTCGATAAAAACAAATGGTAAAGCTTTAGCAGAACAAATTGGTGGGCAAATATTCAGTGACTGTTGGGGATATATAACACTTGGTAAAATTGAAGATGCAGTTAGATTATCAAGCATGATGGCAAGTGTTACACATGATGGTGAGGCGATAGAAGGGGCTAAGTTTGTGGCTGCCTGTATCGCTGCAGCGTGGAATAAAAAAGATATTCGTGATGTGATCAATACAGCTAAAACATATTTAAATAAAGAAAGCAGTTATTATGCATTGATTGAAGAAATAGAAGATTATTATTATTCAAATCCAGAAGATAGTGATAAATGTTTAGCATATATTGAAGACAAGTATGACTATAAGAATTTTGAGGGTGTATGTCATATCTTACCTAATACGGCAATTATGTTATATGGTATGTTGTATGGTAAGAATTCATTTGATGAAACAATGCGACTAATTGCGGAAGCTGGTAGAGATACGGATTGTAATCTTGGTAATGTCGGCTCAATTATGGGGATGATGCTTGGATTAGAAGGAATTAGTGAAAAATGGATTACACCATTTAATGATATTCTTTTATCTTCAAGCAGTATTGGTTCAAGAAATATTACGACTATATCTGAAAGTACTAAATATTTTACAGATTTAGCAAGTAAGTTATATAACATTCCAACTGATACAGATACTAATGGTTACGATTTCTCATTACCTTATGCAACACACGGCTTCTATGTATCTTCTAATCGTTATGCGTGTGCTTCATTACGTACTCATGATAATAAACTACAAATTAACTTGGATACTTTAAAAAAAGGAAAGAAAGTATATCTTGAATTAAAGACATATTATCAAAGTAAAGATGTATATGACTGTCGTTATCAGCCTCAATATACACCACTTTATGAAAAAGGTGATTCCATACGTTTAAAATTTAATAATGTTGAAAACTTACCAGTAGTAATTCATTTTTCTGAAATGGCAGATAACGAAAAAGAGAATGATATAAATTTAGAATTAGATAAAGAAGTAACACTTAGCTGTAATAAACAGAAAAATTCTCACATGATTACTTCGCTTGTGTTTGAAATTACAGCATTAGAAGATATTGCACAAAGTATATTGGAATTAGAAACATTTGAGATTGTTAAGCATCCTGAAATTGATTACCAGTTCGCAAATTTTGAAAATGAAGACTGGGGATACAGTTTTGGTGGAGATCATGAAACAGGAGTTAAAGGTATTACTATATATAAAGGAAAAGCTGAAGTTAATAATAATGCTTTAGTACTCCATGCTAAATCTGCGATAAATATGAGCAGTATATTTGCTAAGTTCAAGAAACTAACATATACATTGAATAAATCTGATGAATTAAATGTAACACTTGGTTATGACTATCAAGGATGTTTCAGCTATAAAGGTATACAACTAGATAGTATCCAAAAGAAAATCTACTATATTGAAAGAGAAACATATACAAATATCAAGAAAGTAGAAGTTGGAGATTTAAAAGAATTAAGTGGTTTAGTAAAGGTAACAATTGATATCAATAAACAAGTAATGATACTAAATGATGAATCTTATGATGTTTCAAATATACATGCAGAAGGTGGAGCCTTAGTTATCATTAATGACAGTGATAAAGATATTTCTTTATTGAGTGTTACTGCAGGAGAATGGAAATGGGAAAGAAAAAAAAGAAAGTAATTATTGATTGTGATCCAGGACATGATGATGTCATGGCAATATTATCAATTTTAGCTAGTGATGATGTTGAAGTATTAGGTATTACAACAGTGTGTGGAAATAACTATTGTAATGTGGTAACAGAGAATTTATTAAATGTTTTATCTTATATTAATAGAACAGATATTTGTGTAGCTAAAGGACAGGACAGACCTCTTATCTATAATCCTGAGCCACAAGATGCACATGGTTATAACGGTCTAGAAGGATTTGATTTTCCACAACCTATTATGCAGATAGTAAGTAATAATGCTGTTGAATTCATGAAGAATTTAATTGATGAAGAAGATAACAAAGTAACAATTCTTGCTTTAGCACCACTAACAAATATTGCTTTATTACTAAGAACTTATCCTGAAGTGAAAAAGAATATAGATGAAATCATTTTAATGGGTGGCTCTATTTATAGAGGTAATATTTTAGCAAGAAGTGAATTTAATATTTATGCCGATCCTCATGCAGCTGAAATGGTTATGGAAAGTGGTGTAAAAACGGTAATATTACCACTAGAAGGATGTGATTATTGTCTAGTTACTGAAGAAGATATTGCCTATTGGGAAAATGAAGATGGACGAGCTTCACGTATCGTAGCTGCTTTAATGAACTATTTTGCAGAATATGGAAGAAAAAGAGGCAGAAAAGAATTTACAGTATTTGATTTAGGTGTTTCGATGTATTTATTACATCCAGAAATGTTTGAAGGATATAACTGTTCTTGTAAAGTTGTATTAGAAGGAGCAGATACTAGAGGTATGACAATTATTGAACCAAAAGAAAAAAGTCATATCAAAGTATTAACAAAGTGTGATACAGAATTATTCAGAAAGTATATTAGAGAAGATATTGATAAAATAGATAAACAATTTGCGTTAAATTATCCAAACGAATAAACATATATGTGCGTAAAAATTCACAAAGGTATTTCGTTTCGTGATATATTTACATATGGTAAAAGGAGATAAACTATGAGTAAACCAGTAGTATTAGTAGTAATGGATGGTGTCGGTTGGACTGACAAAGATAAAGGTAATGCAGTAATGCATGCTTATAAGCCACAAATTGATGAACTAATGACAAAGTGGCCACATACAACAATTAAAGCATCAGGTACAGCAGTAGGCTTACCTACAGATAGTGATATGGGTAACTCTGAAGTAGGACATAATGCTTTAGGTTGTGGACAAATTTATTCTCAAGGTGCAAAACTTGTTAATGAATCTATTGAAAGTGGAAAAATCTATGATTCAAGTGCTTGGAAAGGTGCTACAGATTTTGTTAAATCCCATAACGGTAAATTACATTTCTTAGGTCTATTATCTGATGGTAATGTACACTCAAATATTTCTCACTTAATTGCAATGTTAAAAGAAAGTAAGAAAGAAGGAATTAAAGAAGTTAGAGTACACGTATTATTAGATGGTAGAGATGTACCAGAAACAAGTGCTCTTCAATATGTTGATGAATTAGAAAATGTTATCGCTGAATTAAATGATGATTCATTCCATGCATGCATCGCTTCAGGTGGTGGACGTATGGTAATCACAATGGACCGTTATGAAGCTGACTGGTCAATGGTTGAAAAAGGATGGCATATCCATGTATTAGGTGATGGAAGAGAATTTGCATCAACTAGAGAAGCTATTGAAACATTACGTGCTGAAGGTAATTACACTGATCAATTCTTACCAGGATTTGTTATTGCAAAAGATGGCGCTCCAGTAGGAACAATCGAAGATGGTGACAGTGTTATTCTATTCAACTTCAGAGGTGATAGAGCTGTTGAAATCTCTAAAGCATTTGACTACAAAGATAACTTCACAGCATTTGACCGTGTAAGAGTACCAGATGTTTATTATGCTGGTATGCTTCAATATGATGGAGACTTAAAATTACCTGAACATTTCTTAGTTGAACCACCACACATTGAACATACAATGAGTGAATTCCTAGTAAATAAAGGTGTAAATAGTTATGCATGTTCTGAAACACAGAAATTCGGACACGTAACATATTTCTGGAACGGTAACCGTTCTGAAAAGTTCTCTAATGAACTAGAAACTTGGGAAGAAATTCCTTCAGATATTATTCCATTTGAAAGAAAACCTTGGATGAAAGCTACAGAAATTACAGATCATATGGTAGAAGCTATTGAATCTGGTAAATATCAATTCTTACGTTGTAACTATCCAAATGGTGACATGGTTGGTCATACTGGTAACTATGAAGCTACATTAATTGGTGTGGAAAGTGTTGACTTAATGCTACGTAGAATTATGGATGCATGTAAGAAGATGGATTATGTATTACTTGTTACTGCAGACCATGGTAACTCTGATGAAATGTACGATAAAGGTACAAATCCAGATGGTACACCAGTAGCTAAGACAAGCCACTCTTTAGCAAGAGTTCCATTTGCTGTATACAATGGACCAGAAGGAACAGAAGTTAAAGAAGGCGATGATTTTGGTTTAGCAAACGTAGCTGCTACAGTTGTAAAACTATTAGGCTATGAAGCACCAGAAGAATGGTTAGAATCAATCATTAAATAATATAAGTATTATGTATACTCTGATTTAAGACATAACTTAAAACAGCCTGAATCCTTCAGTAAATACTTACAGTAGGGCAGGGACTGCCCAAACTAATACGCTTGTGGACATCGTGTAAGACTTGGTAATGCTGTGAAGTGTTAGCCAAGCAGTGGTGGTAGAAGCAAGAAGCTCGGTAACTTGTTGCCGAGTAGTTCACGAGAGGAAAATGGAAATGAATAAAGCGATTGTATGCGATAAAGCCCCTGGTGCTATTGGACCTTATTCACAAGCAGTTGAAGCTAATGGATTTATTTATGTATCTGGTCAATTACCTATTAATGTTGAAACAGGTTTAATGCCAGAAACAATTGAAGAACAAACAGCACAATCATTAATAAATATTAAAAATATTCTAGAAGCTGCAGGTTCTTCTATGGATAATGTAGTTAAGACAACTGTTTTAATGAAAAATCTAGGTGACTTTGTGAAGATGAACGAAGTTTATGGAACTTTCTTTAAGGGTTGTTACCCAGCTAGAGCTGCTTATCAAGTAGTGGCTCTACCAAAAGGTGCTATGGTTGAAATTGAAGCTGTAGCGACAAAATAATATAAGATAAGAGTTATCCAACAAATGGACAGCTCTTATTTTTTTCTGATTAACTTCTCTATTTCAGAAGGTGTTAATAAGCGATATTTTCCTGGTTCTACATCTAAGTTTAGATGCATAAAACGAATACGATTAAGTGATACAACATGATAGCCTAAAGCAGCACACATTCTGCGTATTTGACGATTATATCCCTGTTTTAGAATAATATTAAATCGATTCTTTCCGGTTTTTCTAATATCACAAGGTAATGTAACTACATTACGATCGGTAACAGGATTATATATCATAACTCCTTTTGACATCTTATTTAAAAAGTCAGGGGTAATATTTTTATCGACAGAAACTACATACTCTTTTTCGTGTCCGTTTTCTACTCTAAGACATTCATTTACTAAGTCACCATTGTTTGTTAGTAAGATTAAGCCGGTACTGTCTTTATCAAGTCTACCTATAGGGAATATTCTTTCTGAATAGTTAATATAATCGATAATGTTATCTTTATCTTTTTTATCGGTTGTACTTGTTACACCCTTTGGTTTATTAAATAGTAAAACAACAAAGTCTTCTTTCGCTTTGATGATTTTACCATTCAATCTAACTTCATCCTCGTCTTCTACAGTAGAAGAAAGTACAGCAACTTCACCATTGATTGTTACTACACCTTTTTCTATGAACTCCTCAGCTTTACGACGAGAACACAAACCCGTTGAAGCAATATACTTATTTATACGCATAAATTGATTGTAAGTTATTAGAGGAAAAATAGCTATTTATATCTAAAAATGAATTTAAAATTTGATGATTATTTCAAGAGGTGCTATGATAAAAAAAAGTTATTGGCCATGACCGAGCTTTCGTTTCCTTTTTGCTCGTAAAACTCGAAGACTGAGCTTTTCGCTATCCTGCTCAAAAACTCGGATAAGCATTGGAGGAAATATGAAAAAAATAATTATTTTAAGTACATCAATATTGATGCTTTTTGGTTGTACACCAAAAACAACTAAAGTTGAATCTACACCATCTGTTGCACCTACTCTAGAATCTGAAGCAACATCTAGTGCAAATGTTGAATTAGTAACTGGTCCTACAGTAGATTCTGTTACATCTGCTTCTATTGTTCAAAAAGAATATATTCAAGATTATACGCCAGCTGGATTTACAGACAGCGATGCAGAAAAAGCATTATTTATAATAGGTGATCCACGCTATAACAGTGTTTTATGGGATGAAGCACGCACAGCAATGAAACATTTAGAAGAAAATGGAATGGAAGTAGAAATGAGAGATTTATATTCTATGAATTTTAATCCTGTTTTAAGTGTTGGCGAATTTTATTATGCAAAAGATGGACAAGGTGAACCATCAGAAGAAATTAAGAGGGAACAAGAATATGTTTCAAAAGCAGATCATTTAATCTTTGTGTATCCAAACTGGCATGATTCAGAAATTTCAATTGTTAAAGGTTATAAAGAAAGAGTATTTGCTAAAAAGTACGCTTATCAAGACAGTGCTAATGGATTAGAAGGATTATTAAAAGGTAAGAGCTATTTTACAATTATGAATTGTGGTTACCTTGGTGGAGGAAGAGGATATATTGGTGATGGAGTAGGCATCGAAGATGAAAAATGGGATACATATATGAAAGCATTTAAAGTCTTTGATGATGATACTTCTGCTTTCTGGGGAACAGAAAATTATGGTAGATTTGTTAATGACCGTACACCAAGCAATGAGTCAGAAAACTGTGGTGAAGAAATTAATGCATTACGCGATGATCTAAATGCATATTTAGACAAAGTTTATTTTGGAAAATAGTTAGCACTCAATTAAATGTGCTGAATATCATAATATTCTAAGAAAAAGTGAAGTATCTATGATAAGAAGCTTCACTTTTTAAATACGGCGCTTTAAATTATTGCGTGGGTGTGGGAGTTGATTAACATAATGCGTGGGAAT
>CAJJTI010000035.1 GCA_905194705.1 uncultured Solobacterium sp.
AATTTAGATAATAAATTACAACTTGCATTAGCAGTAAGTGATGCAAAGTTAATTGTTCATTTAGAAAATGAAGAATAAGACACAAAACTACTTTTCGATAAACTGTACGAAAGTATAGGGCGGAAAGTGGTTTTTTATGAGTAAAATTCAATTGTAAAAGTAGGCAAATGAGGAGAACTTGTCTATGAAGAAAGTTATATTAGATATAAATACAAAAATATTTGAAAAGGCAATTGTGAATGCATTTCAAACATATCAATATGATTTTTTGATTCATAATTCGTCTTTCAGCAAGGAATTTGTTCGTATGCATCATCCTGAGGTGATTCTTTTAGAAGTTACAAATACAAAGGGAAAAAGATACATTGACCGACTCAATGAAATTAAAGATATTAGGAATGTATTTCCTGATATTAAGATTGTCTTTCTCGTTGATGAAAAAGAAAATGCTGATATCGCGACAAAAGTTAAGGATGCGAAACAAGATGGTTTAATTGATAGTTTTATCTATGCATCTGTTTCTGCAGAATATTTAAGAGCAGTGATTGATTCACTCTAGGAGGAGAAAAACATGCAAGTAAAAATTAATGCACTACCTAAGACAATAGCAGAATTTGAAACACTAATGAAGGATTTAAAACTTACAAAAAGAGAAAATACCTGTGCATTATTTCTTTGTGCTTTATATTTATATACAAAGAATGTAGATGATGGTATTAAAGCTTTAAATCTATTAAGAGGCCCTAGACCAATGACAAAGATGGATGAACAGTTCATTCGTGATCGTTTAAGAGGAAAAGAGTATCTAGCTGTTGCATATTTTGAAGGAGCTACACCTGCTAATAATTATGAGCCTTCAAAACCTTATGTATTAAATGTATTTGAAGATCCTAGACCACAAGATGTTGAAGCAGGATATAGTCGTGTATTCTTAGAAACAAAAGGTGCTGATGCAAAGCGACCAATGAAACTAAGACAAAAGGGTGATGAATACTTCCTTTGGGAATATTCTAGTATCGTAACAGGTATTAAAATTCCTGCAGCTCAAGATGCATGGGCTTAATTAAAATAGATGAGAATAGTGGTTGGATGATAGAAGAAATGAAATGTTTCTTTCTATCATCTAACACATCTCTACAGACCGAGATTTATTCATTTAAGGGATTAGATAAAGTAATTAAATATACTTTCTATAGTATAGAGAATTATCACCAAGTTGAAGGAAAAATAACTCTAACAGATGATGAGTGGAAAGTAATAGCAAAGTTAATTCAAAAAAATATGGTAAGAAAATCCACTTCACCAAGAATGAATATTGTTGACAACTCTTCAAAATATTTAAGTGCAACCTGGTTAAAAGATAATGAACTAATAGAACTAAAATATAAGACGGAAAATATAAAAGAAATAAAAAACTACATCATTGAATTAGTACAAGAAAGAGGGTAAGAAATATTATGGGTTTATTTGATAAAAAATATTGTGATATTTGTGGTGAGAAAATAGGACTACTTGGAAATAGAAAACTGGAAGATGGCAATTTATGTAAGAATTGTTCTAAGAAATTATCTCCTTGGTTTTCTGATAGAAAAAACAGCACTGTACAAGAAATTAAAGAACAGTTGGCATATCGTGAGGAAAATAAGAAGAGAGTTGCTGAATTTCATACAACTAGATCTTATGGTGAAGATGTTAAACTGTTAATTGATAAAGATCATAAAACGTTTATGGTTACAGGTGCCAGCGATTTGATGGCAGCTAATCCTGATGTAGTAGATTTGGCTGATTTAACAGGATGTAGTTTGAAGGTTGATGAAAGCCGTGAAGAACTACTAAGAGAAAGTGCAGATGGAAAAGAAGTCAGTTATGTACCACCTCGCTATGAATATTCATTTGATTTCTATATTATTTTGAATGTGAATCATAAATACTTTAATGAAATGCGCTTTAGACTAAATGAAAATAGTCTATGTTTAGAATATGATTCAGCTAATGGTTTTGGTTCTTCTGTGACAACTAAAGTCGCTAATGTTGGTCTTGTGGATAAAAAAGATCCATCAATTAATCTTGAATATAGAAGATATCTAAAGATGGGTGAAAGTGTTGTTCAGGTATTGACTGATATTATCGATGGTAAAGATATTGACGCACCAACTGTAGAAGAAAAAACAGAAACTCCAGTAGCAACAGCATCAACTTCTTGGAAGTGTTCTGCATGTGGTGGTGAGAATACAGGTAATTTCTGTGAATATTGTGGTACACCTAGACCATAAAAAGGAGGTTTAGATGAAAAAGCTCTTAAGAATATTTTTGTGCATGCTAGTATCTTTATCGCTATTAGCATGTAATTCTGAATCAAAAGATAATAAAGGTGGAACAGGTACAATTCCTTTACCTACAGTAAGTTCTGTGGCTTCCACAAATACTGCAAGTCCAAATCCTGTTGAAACAGAATTGCCAGATAAAATAGACGATAAAGATGATATGAGTGAAACAGATTATTTTGTTTATTCATATCCTATCTTAGTAGAAGCTATGGATTTTACGAATTCGGAATTTGCAATAGCCTATCTTGGTTATTACTATGGCGAACATGATAGTGCCTCGCTAATTTCATGGCTAGATGAATCTATTCCAAATGTATTCAAGAGATATCCATATTTACGTGAGGCATGCGAAACAAATTTTACAAATGGTTTTGGTGACTTATATTTACTTGTACCAAAAGATGAAAACGCATCTGTCGCAATTAATAGAATCAGTTATGAAAATGCTTTGCCTGAACCGGAAGTTACAGATGTAGTATATCGCTCAGAAGAAGGAAGTCCCGTTTTATTCTTCAGTAATTATGATGAATTTACTTATCAATCAGATACAGTTGTAACGATTACAACAAGTGAGAAAATTTCTGAATGGTATGTTTCTATGTCCAGTCAAAATGGTAGTCGTTTCCGTATTATTGATGTGCCATTTGATGAAACAACAGGCGAACAGATGTTATTTGATATGTCTCCTTATGAAGATATATATGATTCTTCTTATTATGACTGGATTTCGGCTGGTTGGGGTGGACTAACAGAAATGGGTTTAGAAGGAACATGTTGGGCTATCTGGTCAGAAACAGAATCACATGTTTTATATTTCTTTAGTGAGAATAAAATAAGTTACGAACACTGGAAAGACTATAAATTAATAGATTGTTATGATGGTGAATGGTTTGTTGAATGTGAAATAGATGAGCCTAGTATGTTAACTTTGAAAATCAGTAAAGATGGAGGTTCACCAAATTATCCGGATTATATTGATGAAACTTATCCAATATTAACTAATCCTGCAGGATCAATATTATTAATGTTCAATGGCCAAAAGAATGATACTAGACTTCCATTTATGCCTACAAAAGAGAGAGCTGATGGTTTTATAATGGTATCTTTAGAAAATAAATAATAATCTTATAAATAAGGAAGTATATGCGATTTAAGTGTCAAATATACTTCTTTTTATATCCTCAAAATTAATGAATGTTTAATAATAGTATTATTACAGCAATGATAAGATAAAAAAGAGAAAGTAAGTATGACAAAGAAATCTACATTAACAGTAATTTTTATGCTTAGTTTATTACCAATGTTTCTAAATCAATATGGTGGATTCAGAAGTGTTCAAGAAATAACCGGATTAATTAACTTGCTTAATCCAATTGGTATTGTTTCAATCATTGCTTTTTTTACGGGTGTGTGGGTTCCATTTAAAAATGACGAGATAAATAAAATACTTGGTGCAGTTGGTATAATTGGTATAATTATTTCAGAAATATTTGAATTTTTGACTTGGCATATACAAACAATTACAGGAGAAATGAGTTTACAAAATAGTTTTAGATTAGCTTACCCTGAATTTTATGTTGGTTTAGTTATTTCAATATTTATGATTGTTTTATATGTCAATATAGATAAGTTTATCAAGGAGTAAAATGATGAAAAAGAAAATAATTATTACCTTAAGTGTTATTTGTATGATTTTCATTTTAGCTTATGCAAGGGTAATTAAAATGCATACGATTACTCTTTCAAATCGTGATAATTTAATAAAATCAGAACAAATTCAACCTGTTTTTAGTTATGTAACAGTAAGTGGTGACATGGATACGGATGTTATTTTTACCGATACAGAAACAGGGGAAAATTATACGATTGGATATATTACTCAAGGTATGAAAGAAAAAATTAAGCTGGAAAAAGGTAAATGGTACACGGTTAAAGGTAAAGGTAACCTAACAATAAGACCTGTTAATGTAAGAGTCGAGTGAAAAAATTTGTATTCTAAGAATATAAACCTTTAAAATAGAACTATGGCAAAAAGAAAAAGACGTAAAATAAAGAAGAATATTTTTGGGAGTTTTATTCTCTTTTTCTTTTTGGTGGCGACGTTTGTAAATGCATGCAATGATTTTTATGAACATAATCAACCAGTGAATACACCTAATGTAGTTGAACAGGATATGAGATATAGAAACACATATAATTTTGAAAATTTTAAACTTGTAGATAATCGTCTATATTACGAAAGTGATGAATATACATCAGAAACAGGTATTGATGTGAGTGTTCATCAAAAAGAAATAGATTTTAATAAAGTGAAAAATGATGGGATTTCTTTTGTTTATATTCGTGTGGGTTATAGAGGCTACTCAACAGGCGAAATACATGAAGATGCTTATTTTAGAGAGAACATAAAAAATGCGATAAATGCTGGTTTAAAAGTAGGTGTTTATTTCTTTTCACAGGCCACAAATGCAAAAGAAGCTCAAGAAGAGGCTGAATTTGTACTGTATTGTATTAAAGACTATAAGATAGCATTACCTATTGCATATGATATGGAATATGTAACACAAGAAGATCGTATTAAGGATTTAACAAATGAACAATTAACAGAATGTGCAAAATCATTTGCGGATACAATTCGTAGTGCAGGATATGATTCAACAATTTATGAAAGCTCATCATGGTTAATACATTCTATTGATATGACAGTTTTGCAAGATTATAACAGTTTCTGGGTAGCTTCTTATCATACTGGCAAGATGCCATATAACTATGTCTTTGATATATGGCAATATACACCAAATGGTCGTGTTGAGGGCATAGAAACAGATGTAGATATGAATATCATGATAAAAAAGAAGTAGGTTATAAATCTACTTCTCCATAAGTTTTTTCTATACATTCAACTTCTGCAGTGCCTTTAGATATATTTTGTATATCTTCTTGTAGAGATAGACTTTCGTTACAAGAAAATGCAGTAGTTACTTTATTATCATAAATGGTATCGATGATTGTGCCATTTTTTCTTAGGTAGGATTCAACTTGACCGACAAGATCATAGCTATAAGTGATGTTATATATAAGTAGTGCGACTTCTTCTACTTTTTTTGCGTTTTGAATAGCTGATGAAGCTGCACCAGAATAAGCTCGTATTAAACCACCTGCACCTAGTTTTATACCACCATAGTAACGAACAACACATGCACATATATCCATTACGCCACTTTTTTTAAGACTATCAAGTATTGGAACACCAGCAGTACCCGCGGGTTCACCATTATCACTGGAACGTTGGATTTCGTTATTTCTTCCACAAATAAATGCTGTACAAACATGAGTAGCATCTTTATAGTCATTACGAATAGTTTCAATATACTCTCGTGCTTCATCTTCATTTTTACATGTTTTAATGCAGGCAATAAAACGAGATTTTTTTATGACTGTTTCTTCTCTATATTCTTCTTTAATACGCATGACACCATTCTAACACATGCTATAATGAGAAAAGGTTAAATATATGGGAAAAATACATCAGTTAGATACACAAACAGCGAATATGATTGCGGCTGGAGAAGTCGTTGAAAGACCGATGGGCGTTGTAAAAGAGCTCGTTGAAAACGCAATCGATGCAGGAAGTACAAGAATTACCGTATCGGTTATAGACGGTGGTATGACAAAAATCACGGTTAGAGATAACGGCATTGGTATGGATAGTGAAGATGCTTTAAATGCATTTAAACGACATGCTACATCAAAAATCAAAGGGCAAAATGATTTGTTCGATATTCATACATTAGGATTTCGCGGTGAAGCATTACCTTCTATCGCTTCTGTTAGTAAAGTGACATTAACTACAAGTGATGGTAACGATTCTACAAGAGTACAGATTGAATATGGTGAAATAAAAAATGCTGGCAATTATCCATGTGATGAAGGTACAGAAATATCTATAGAAGGGTTGTTTTATAGAACACCTGCACGTTTAAAACACTTAAAAAGTGGCAGCTATGAAAATACATTGATTCAAGATGTTATTGTTAAGTTTGCCTTCAGCTATCCTTCTATTGCATTTACTTTTATTAGTAATGACCGTATTTCATTTCAAACAACTGGTAAAGGAAACTTGTTAGAAGTGATTTATCAAGCATGGGGTAGAGAAGCAGGAGAAAATGCAATAGCAGTAGATTTTAGTGACTATGATTATCATGTGACGGGATATATTGTAAAGCCTTCATTAACACGAGTTTCTAGAAACTGTATGCATGTGTTCTTAAATGGACGTATGGTACGTACTTTCAGGTTATATAAATCAATACTTGATGGATATGAAGATTTTATCGTTAAAGGAAGAAATCCTCTAGTTGTATTAAATATAGAAATGGATCCTCAACTTTTAGATGTAAACGTACATCCATCAAAGTGGGAAGTTAGAATATCAAAAGAAAATCAACTTGAATATTTAATTAAAGATAATATTCGTGAAGCTTTAAAATCAACAATACTTGCGCCGGCTGCTGAAGTGAAAGTTGCTGTTCAAAAGGTAGCAGTTGAACCTATTGTCTTTGATACAAATAGTGCTTTAGTTACACCTTTTGTGGCGAAAAAAGAAGTCACAGTTACACCAGTTGTAGAAACAAAACCAATTGAAACCATTAAAGAAGAAAATATTAAACCAGTAATACAAGAAGAAATTAAAGAAGAAAAGATTATCGAAGAAAAAGAAATTCAGCATGAAAAATTACCGGAAATGACAGTGATTGGACAACTTCATGAAAAGTTTATTTTATGCTCTACTGAAAAAGGATTAGCTATATTAGACCAGCATGCTTGCCAAGAACGTGTGCATTATGAAGAACTGCTGCAAAAGTTGGAGGAAACAACACCAGTGATGATGGAACTACTTGTTCCAATTTCTATACTTGCAGGTAATGATTTGGTGGAAAGAGTGGATGAAATAAACGCTTCTATTAGTGATATGCATTTTCAATTTGAACCATTTGGAAGAGATACATTTATTGTAAGAAGTGTCCCAATGTGGATGAAAGAAGTTGAAGAAGAAAGATTCTTACAGGATGTCATAGATAATTTTAAAAATGATCGTGACTCTAAGTATGCCCGCATGGAAAAGAAGAAGATAGCGACTATGGCATGTCACAGTTCTATTCGCTTTAATCGAACACTTTCATTAGATGAAATGAAAGAAGTCGTTAAACAATTATACAAGTGTCAAAATCCATATCATTGTCCACATGGTCGACCAACATTTATTATTCTTGATGAAAAAGAACTAACAAAGGAATTTTTGCGATGAAAAAAGTACTTGTAATAGCAGGACCAACAGCGAGTGGAAAAACGTCATTTTCAATTGAGCTTGCAAAAAGATTAAATACAGAAATTATCAGTGGCGATTCGATCCAGGTATATAAAGGATTTGATATAGGATCTGGAAAAGTAACAGAAGCAGAAAAAGAAGGTGTACCACATCATTTGATTGATATTTTAGAACCGGGTACACAATATTCTGTAAAAGACTTCCAGAAAGAAGCAAGGATGCTAATTGATAATAGTTCTAAGCCGATGATTATCGCAGGTGGTACTGGTCTATATTTAAAAGCATGTTTATATGATTATGTTTTTGACACAGAAGCTAGCCCAAGAAATGAAAAATATGATCAATATACAAATCATGAATTATATGAAATGCTTGTAGAAAGAGATCCAGTGCAGGCAGAAAAGATTCATGAAAATAACCGTCAGCGTGTATTAAGAAGTTTAACGGTACTGGATAATACTGGTAAAAGACAAAGTGAAATCATAGATGAACAAAATCATGAACCAATTTATGATTTTTTCATTGCAGGTTGCACGATGGCAAGAGATGAATTATATGAACGTATTAATTTACGGGTAAAAATGATGATAGAAAAAGGCCTCGAACAAGAAGTTAAAGGCCTGTTAGATAAGGGTGTAACTTTTGAAGATCCAGCAATGAAAGGTATTGGCTACCGTGAGTGGGCTGATTATTTTAAAGGTGATTTGTCCACTTGTGAAGTAGAAGCTTTAATTGCCAGAAACTCAAGAAGATACGCAAAGCGACAATATACATGGCTAAATCATCAAATGCCAGTACACTGGTTTGATCCTAGAAATAAGGAAGAAAGAAGTGCAATGCTTGATGAAATGGTCAAGTTTGCAAGTAATTAAGATACTTGGAACTGGCTGTTGTAAAGCTTGCTATAGAAACCGTTTTTCGCTAGTAGTTGAGTATGATTACCTTGCTCAACTATTTTTCCGTCATTCATGACCAAAATTAGATCAGCATTTCTAATTGTAGAAAGTCTATGAGCAACAACAAAACTTGTTCTATCTTTCATTAATGTATCAAAGGTTTCCTGAATCATTAATTCTGTTCTTGTATCGATGGAAGAAGTGGCTTCATCAAGAATTAACATTGGCGGTAGGCATAACATTACCCGGGTAATACAAAGTAATTGTTTCTGACCTTGAGAAATACTATCTTCATTTAACACCGTATCGAATTGTTCTGGAAGTTGCCTGATAAATTCATAACTGTGTGCTTTTTTACTTGCGGCAATAATTTCTTCATCTGTTGCATCAGGTTTACCAAAAGCAATATTATCTCTAACTGTACCAGATTTAATCCATGTGTCTTGTAGAACCATGCCATAACACTTTCTTAATGTATGACGGGATAAATCAGTAATATTTACACCATTAATAGATATATCGCCACTGTTAACTTCATAGAAACGCATTAATAAGTTAATTAAAGTGGTTTTACCACATCCTGTAGGGCCAACAATTGCGACTCTCATTCCTTTATCAACGTGGAGGTTGAAGTCTTCAATGAGTGGTTTATCAGGGTTATATGAGAAATGAACATTTTTAATATCAACCGTTTCAGGTTCTGTATTTAATTCAATATTTCCACTATTTGTTTCAATTGGTTCTTCTAACAGTTCAAATATTCTAGAAGCACAAGCAAGAGCGTTCTGCATTTCTGTAACTACCGAACTAATGTCATTAAATGGTTTCATATACTGGTTAGCATAAGAGAGTAATACCGATAAACCACCTACAGTTAATGAGTTGGCTAGAATCATATATGCGCCAACAATTGCAACACAAGCATAAATAGTATTATTTACAAATCTCGTTGAAGGGTTTGTGATACTGCTGTAGAAGACAGCCTGCTGGCTATATTTTTGCAATTCTTTATTAATTTCAGCAAATTGTTTAGAAGCTTTTTCTTCATAGCCAAAAGCATGTACTACTTTCTGGTTACCAATCATTTCATCGATAAGAGCTGTTTGTTTACCACGGGATTCACTTTGTTTTTTAAACATTGTATAAGATCTTGACGCAATAAATTTAGCCACAAAGAAACTTAAAGGTGTTAAACAGATAACCATAATACTAATCACAACATTTTTAGAAAACATAAAGAATAATGTCGCGATAATTGTAACAATACCTGAGAATAGTTGTGAAAAACCTAAGAGTAAGCCATCTGATAAAATATCAGTATCCGCAATGATGCGACTCACAATATCACCAGTACTATGTTTATCTATATAAGATAATGGAAGTTTTTGAATATGTTCCATTGCTTGTAAACGAATATCTTGAACAATATGATAAGTCATTTTGTTGTTCAAAAGATTCATGATCCATAAACTGATAGAAGCTAATATAACACAGAAGATAATCTTGGATAAATAATGTCCTAGGTTTGCAAAATTGACATTACCAATAGATACAATTTCATCAATCGCATCCCCGAATAAAACAGGAACATATAATTGTAAAATGACAGAGAACATAGCAAGTAATATACTTACGACTAATACAAAGCGATATTTGCCAATAAAATGCATTAATTTAAAAAATACGTTTTTGTTTTTCATTATGCAAATACCTCCTCTCTATGTTCTTTACGTTTTTCAGGGAATTGTGAATAATAGATTTCTTGATATACAGGACAATCTTTCATTAAGGAATCATGTGTTCCGATACCAACTAGATTACCATTATCTAAAACAAGTATCTTGTCTGCTTTATCAATAGCAGATATTCTTTGCGAAACAATAAATGTTGTAATATTGGTTAAAGAACGTATAGCTTTTCTTAAAGCAGCATCTGTTGCAAAGTCTAAAGCACTGGCACTGTCATCTAAAATAAGTATTTCAGGTTTTTTCACTAAAGCTCTAGCAATAGTTAGACGCTGTTTCTGCCCACCGGAAAGGTTACGACCATTTTGTTCAAGCATAAAATCTAACTGACCTTCTTTTTTCTCAACTACTTCTTTTGCTTGTGCATGCGTTAATGCATCCCATATTTCTTCGTCGGTGGCATTTTCATTTCCCCATTTCATATTTTCACGGATAGTACCTTTAAATAACACAGCTTTTTGTGGGACTACACCAATCTTGTTTGTTAAGGAAGAATGACTATATTCACTAATTGGATGACCTTCTAATATGATATTTCCACAAGTAGCATCATAACTTCTAGAAATTAAACTTACTAATGAGCTTTTACCACTGCCAGTACCACCGATAATACCAATTGTTTGTCCTTTTAAAACATTGAAACTGATATGAGATAAACTCTCGGCACCAGCATTTTTATACATGAATGAAACATCATTGAATGAAAGTACTTCTTCATTTGTATTTTCTTCAATATCTCTTGAACCATATTGCATGCTTGATTCAATATCTAATACAGAAGATACTCTATCAGCACATGCTAGAGCTTTGTTAATGGTGATGACAAGTGAAGCAAGTTTAATAAGTTCTACAATAATTTGTAACATGTAGTTATATAGAGCTACAGTTTCCCCTTGACCAAGAGTACCAATATTAACCTGCACTGCACATTCTTTAATTAAAAATACAGAAGCTAAGTTAATTAGTATATAAGTCACTGGATTTAATAAAGCAGAAATTCTGCCGACAAATTCATTTAATTTTGTTAGGGTAATATTGCTGTAAGAAAACTCTTCAACTGATTTTTCTTCTCTGCAGAAAGCACGGATAACACGGATTCCAGTTAAGTTTTCTCTAGTGAGTCTAGTAACTTTATCTAAAGCATTTTGTACTTTTTTAAATAAAGGAATGCTAATTAACATAATGGAAAAAACAACAACAAATAATATAGGTATTGTAACAACAAAAATAAAGGCTGCTTTTGTGTTAATTGTAAAAGCCATTACCATCGCTCCAAAAACGATAAATGGACTTCTTAATAACAGCCTTAAGCCTAAATTCAAACCATTTTGAACTTGATTGATATCATCAGTTAAACGCGTAATCATGGTATCTGTACCAAGTGTATCTAATTCAGTAAAAGATAGTGATTGAATATGATCGAATACAGCTTGTCTAACATTTGTAGCAAAACCAATACTGGCTTTAGCAGCGAAGAATTGTGCTGTAATACTGCAGGCTAAACCAACTAATGCCATTAGAATTAATATCCAGAAACATTTCCAAATAGCACTATTGTTATTTTGTGCAATACCTGTATCAATCATCTTTGCAATAACAACCGGTACAAGTAAATCAAAGAATACTTCGAGTAGTTTAAATAAAGGAGCAAGAATACTTTCTTTCGTATATTCTTTTAAATAAATCTTTAATTTCTTCATGTTTATATCCCTCAATAACACAATAAATTATACCTTTATATAATCAATATTAAAAATATTATTATCTTATTAACTTATATAAAAAATATATAGATTGGATTGTACTTTTGAAATACGGATACTTTTCGACATAAGCAATCTTGAAATATGAATACTTTTTAATTTGTAAAATATTGAAATTTAAATATAAAATAGTTATTATTCAATTGAAATATAGATGTAGGAGAAAACTATATGTTTAAACGTAAAGTATATGATAAATTGAAGGAATGGAAAGATACTTATAATGGGAAATATGCGTGTTTGTTAGAAGGCGCAAGACGAGTTGGCAAGACTACAATTGCTGAAGAATTTGCCAAAAATGAATATCAAACATATATCAAAATTGATTTTTCAAATATCACAGATGAACTCTTAGATGTTTTTAAAGATATTAATAAGCTGGATTTATTTTTCTTGCGTTTGCAAACAGAGACAGGTATTGATTATTTAAACGTAAATCAGTAATTATATTTGATGAAATTCAGTTATATCCTAAAGCTAGACAAGCAATCAAACATTTAGTAGCAGATGGAAGATACGATTATATTGAAACGGGCTCACTTATATCAATTAAAAAGAATGTAAAAGATATCTTAATTCCTTCAGAAGAATATAAGATACAAGTTTATCCGATGGATTATGAAGAATTTTTATGGGCAACAAATGGAAATCCAGGTATATACAAAAAAATATTAGAATCAAAAATGTCTTTAGGAGATAGTACAAATCGTACTTTAATGAGAGAATTTAGAATCTATATGGCAGTTGGCGGTATGCCACAGGCGGTTGAAACTTATATTGAAACAAACAATTTAAGTGCAGTAGATAAAGTGAAAAGAAGAATAATAGATTTATATTCGGATGATTTAAAGAAAATAGATTCTTCGGGACGCTTGGGTAATATTTATTTATCTATTCCCAGCCAACTCGCTTTAAAAAGGAAAAGATTCAGTATAAAAGAAGCCACACAAAAACAAAAAACAAGTAAAGATGAAGAAAGATTTTTTGATTTGGTGGATTCAAAAATAGTTCTGCCCTGTTATAATGTCACACAACCTGATATTGCTTTAGAATTAACAAAAGATTTTGATTATTTTAAGTTATATTTTTCTGATATTGGTTTATTTACAACAATGTTATTTGATAGTGGAAAAGGAATAGAAGATAACATCTATAGTAAATTGTTGAGTGATAAGCTTGAATCTGATTTAGGGTATTTGTACGAAAATGTTGTAGCACAAATGATTGTCGCAAGTGGAAGAAATTTGTACTATCATACTTGGCGCGATAAAGATAAGACGCATAGTAATGAAGTGGATTTTTTGATTACAAATAAAAATAAAATTATTCCGATTGAAGTAAAATCTTCAAGTATTAAAAATCATAAATCAATTGATTTATTTGTTGAAAAATATTCTCAAATTGTTGGAAGAAGATTCTTGTTTTCTCAAAAAGATATATCACATGATGGAATGTTAGAACTTATGCCAATTTATTTAGTTCCTTTTATTTTAGAATCATTATAAGTGACAGTACTAATATATTTTGTGCTGGAATATTTTTCATAAAACACCTGTTTTCTAGATATCATATGAATTTGTAAGAATAAAATTGAAAATAAGAAACAGGTTATCAGCATAATTTCTAAAATGAGATATATTGATAAACTTAATAGACCAGTATGATGTATTGCATATAAAGCAGTAGTAAAAATATAAGGTAAGGTAATTAAATATAAACAAAATAATATAAATCTTAGAATTAACTGGAATAATCGAACAGGTTCATTGTCATCAGAGATAATTTTAATTTTCGTAATGCGCATACCATATGTTTGACCATGCTTAAAATAAGCTAAGAATGTGAAATATATAAAGGCAATAATCTTCTCTAGATGAGGAATATTAATTGATAGTATTGCTAGTATTATAGAAGTAACCATAGTAATAAGAATGATCATACCTAAGTCACATATAAATGATATTGTTCTTCTTAAGAAAGATACTTGTTCACCTTTCTTATAGCTTTCTTGATCTATTTCTTCTCTTGAAGGTAAAAATTTAGCAAGTACATTTGCAACATAATATCCAATAAAACCACCTAATGTATTTGCCATTAAGTCATCAACGTCAAATAAACGATATCCTCTTGGATAGATAAAGAAGATACCAGTTAATTGTGTTATCTCAAAGAATAAAGATAGAAGAAATGAGCATAATACAGTTTTCTTTAGATTATAGTTGAAATAATAATGAAGATATACACCGAAAGGTAACAGCATCAAAATATTAAATAAGAACTGAAATAATGCAGGATTATTGATATAGGCTATGAGTCCTTTAATATTACTTTTTTGAGCTTCTTTAATCATATCTAAAACAAACTGAAATGGGATAAAAGAAGCTCTAGGACTAGTCAGTTTACTTACAAATTCTTTTGAAGGTAATGGTAATAGTACTAGAAAAAATACACATATTAGATAGAGAATAAAAGAATAAATGATAAGATTTCTAATCCATATAGCTGTACCGTATTTTCTATAGTTATACAAAATATAGGGAAGTGTAAATATTGCGGCTACTATAGGAAAGAATAAGAAGGCTTGTTTTATTACATGAATATATGAACTCATAATTATCTCCAAATCGTAATTAGTTTAGCATCTTTTGAAGTGAAAAAACGAGGATTTAAACAATTGTAAGAAAACTGTAAGAAACAGTTTTTGATGAATAAGTTATGTTGTTATAATAATCCTTGAAAAAGGAGACAAACTTATGAAAGTTGTTATTACAGTAGTAGGAAAAGATAAACCGGGGATTATAGCTAATGTTGGAAAAAGATGTGCTGATCATAACGGTACTATCGTAGATATTACACAAAAAGTACTTCAAGACTTATTTACAATGATTATGATTGTAGAACTACCTGAAGAAACAGAATTACAGAAATTCTCAAAAGATATGCAGG
>CAJJTI010000036.1 GCA_905194705.1 uncultured Solobacterium sp.
GATACAAGTACGCATTCACAATCTCAATTCTACTCGGTTTCCGGGCCGATACTAATCCGGAAGAGAAAGGAGATGTATATAGATTTAACTCAGCTGGATGAGCTAATTTATATATACCATTTCATATGAGTTTATTATCCGTACAAAATTTAAAAAAGGTCTATACCTCTAAGCTTGGCACAACAAGTGTTACTGCATTAAAAAATGTAAACTTCAATGTTGAAGAAGGTGAATTTATCGCTATCATGGGAGAAAGTGGTTCCGGTAAAACAACCTTGTTGAATATATTAGCTTCTTTAGATAAACCTACTGCTGGTAAGGTCATTCTTAATGGCATAGAAACAACTTCCATCAAAGAAAAAGATCTTGCGGCATTTAGAAGAGATCACCTGGGTTTTGTCTTTCAAGACTTCAATTTATTAAATACATTTAATATCAAAGATAATATCTTTTTACCTCTTGTATTACAGGGTAAATCTTTATCTATGATGCAAAAAAGATTAGCAATACTTGCTTCATCACTAGAAATAGAAGACATTCTATTAAAGTATCCTTATGAAGTATCAGGCGGTCAGAAACAACGTACTGCTATTGCTAGAGCTTTAATTACAAGTCCTGATATCTTACTTGCCGATGAACCAACTGGTGCTTTAGATTCTAGAACTAGTGAGAAAATATTAAAAATATTTGAGAATATTGAGCATAAAGGTCAAACAATTTTAATGGTTACACATAGTGCTAAAGCTGCAGCACATGCTTCTAGAGTGTTATTTATTAGAGATGGTGAAGTTTACCACGAGCTATATCGTGCTAATAAAAAAGAAGATGAATTCTACGAAGAAATACAAAATACATTAACGATTATGGAGAGAGGAAGAGACTTCCATGCGTAGTATATTTCTATATTTCCGTTTAGCTTTCACAAATTTAAAAGCTAACTCTCGCATGTATATTCCATACTTTCTCGCTTCTGTTGGCATGATTGTATTACAGTTTATTTTATGTAATTTAGCTATGAATCCAGGCAATGGTCAAAATCTTGGAGCGATGCTTGGAACTGGTATGTTTTTCCTGTCTATTTTTGTCTTTATTTTTATTTTCTATATCAATTCTTTTTTGATTAAAAGAAGAATTTAAGAATTTGGATTATACAACATCTTAGGTATGGAAAAGAAACAGATTGGTTTCATTCTATTTATAGAAACAGTTGTTTTATTTCTATTTGCTTTTGTGATTGGTATTGCATTTGGCTGTTTATTTAGTAAAGCTGTATTACTTCTTATTTGTAAATTAACAGGAATAGCTTTTGATTTTCCTATTTTCTACAGCATTGATCCTTTTGTTTCTACATTTATTTATTTTGCAGTTTGCTTTTTATGTACATATATCTATACATTATTTACATTATATAAAACAAAACTAATTGAATTACTTCACGCTGAAAAATCTGGCGAAAAAGAGCCTAAAACAAAAATTTTATTATGTATTGTCGGCTTATTATCCTTAGGAATTGGCTATTATCTTGCATTAACAATTAGTGATGTATTAGCTGCTATCGGTTTATTCTTAATTGCTGCAATACTTGTCATGATTGGTACATATTGCTTATTTTCCAGTGTCTTTCTTGCAGTATTAAAGTTATTAAAGAAAAACAATAAATTTTATTACCAGAAGAATCATTTCATCAATCTTTCCAGCATGTTATTTAGAATGAAACAAAACGCTGTTGGTTTAAGTAATCTTTGTATTTTATCTTGTATGGTCATTGTCATTATTTCTATGACTTTATCTATTTATTTTGGTTCTTATGATAGCTTAAAACAAAATTACCAATATGATGTGAATGTGACATTTTTTGCCGGAAGTAATGATGACATCGCATTATTTAACGAAGCTGTTAATGAGATAGTTCCTGATATCACTGATTCTAGAGCTGAATTACGTTCTGGTTCGTATTTTTTAGCACATGATGGTGCTACTCTTACTAATGATTCTGACGCGTCTAGTGAAAACAGTTCATTAATTTTCTACTCTTTAGCTTCCGGTCAAATTCATTATGATGAACTTAAAGATGTAACTATTGAAAAGGATCATGTCATTCTTGTTACAAGTGGTGATACAAATGTAAAAACGATATCTATAAATGGTTATACCTATATTGTAGATAAAGTGATTTATAAAACAAAACAACAAATGCCTTCTTCTACTAAGTTCGTTAACTCATATGAAGCATTTTCTGGCAATATTTTTGATATAGCTGAAGATTTGATTTATCCTGGAAAACTTGTTTATTATTATGAATTTAATACAAGTGATAAAGATTTATTAGCAGTAACCTCTAAAATAAATGACATGTTTGCTAGTGGCAATTATCATGGGGTAAACTTAACAGGTGTTGCTTCATCAAAAGAAAGCGATTTACAGCAAATTAAAGAATTATATGGGGAACTGTTATTTATTGGTATCTTCTTAGGTCTATCTTTTGTTTTAGCTGCAGGTCTAATTATTTACTACAAACAAATTACAGAAGGTTATGATGATTTAGAAAGATATCATATCTTGCAACAGGTTGGTTTAAGCAAAGAAGAAGTAAAAAAATCAATCAACTCTCAGATAGTAACAATATTCTTCTTACCACTAATTGTTGCGATCATTCACGTTATGGTTGCTTTCCATAGCGAAAATATTATGTTACAAGGATTTTCTATCTTTGATCCACTTGTATTATTGAAGTTTGATGCGATTACGATAATCATTTTTGCAATATTATATTATTCAATCTACCGTATGACTTCTCATACTTATTACAACATTATTAAAAGATAACTTTCGAGTATAATAACTTTACTGGAGGTTTTAAATATGTCAGAAGTAACAAAACGTGCTTTAGAGCAATCATTAAAAAATCTACTGTCTAAAAAGCCTATCACAAAAATTACAATCAATGATATCGCTGAAGATTGTGGAATCAACCGTATGACATTTTATTATCACTTTAAAGATATTTACGATTTAGTAGAATGGTCATGCCTGGAAGATGCGAAAAAGGCATTAGAAGAAAAGAAAACACACGACACTTGGCAAGAAGGTTTCGTTCAAATATTTGATGCTGTAAAAAATAACAAACCATTTATTATGAATGTTTATAACTATATTGATCGTGCTCAGGTTGAAGTGTATTTAACACCATTAGTTGATAACTTACTAATGGGTGTGATTGAAGAAGAATCCGCAAATATATCTGTTCGGGATGAAGATAAACAGTTTATTGCAAGGATTTATGGTTATGTCTTTATTGGTATCATGCTTGACTGGATTAAAGATGGTATGAATGAAGACCCTGTACAAATTGTGGATAAATTGTCTATACTATTAAAAGATTCTATCGCTAATGCATTACAGAAGTTTCAATACTAAACTAGTCCTTCGTGACTAGTTTTTATCATTTCGCCCCTTTTGATAAAATTTTATACATTTCAAGTTCTTATGATAAAAGATTATACACACGCCCCTCTCTGTTCATTAAAATTTTATTTTTGCTCTTTACAATATAAAGTGTAAAACAACAGGAGGTATTGAATATGTATTATTCAGCAGGAACTTATGAATCATTCGCACGTCCAGAAAAACCAAAGGACGTCGATAAAAAATCAGCTTATATTATTGGTACTGGTTTAGCAGGATTATCTGCAGCATTCTATCTAGTACGTGATGGACAAATGAAAGGCGAACACATCCATGTATTAGAAAAGTTAGAATTAGCTGGCGGCAGTTGCGATGGTAGAAAAGATATTACAAAAGGATTCTTCATGCGTGGTGGTAGAGAAATGGATAACCACTTCGAATGTATGTGGGACATGTATCGTGATGTTCCATCAATTGAAACACCTGGTATTTCTGTACTAGATGAATACTATTGGTTAAACAAACACGATCCTAACTATTCATTATGTAGAGCTAGTACAAATTGTGGAGAAGATGCTCATACAGATAAAAAGTTTGAACTTGATAAAGATTCCGCAATGGCACTATCTAAATTATTCATGACACCAGAAAAAGACTTAGAAGATAAGAAGATTTCTGATATATTACCAGATAGCTTCTGGAATACAAATTTCTGGCTGTATTGGCAAACAATGTTTGCATTCCAAAAATGGTCAAGTGCTTTAGAAATGAAACGTTATTTATGCCGTTATGTTCACCACATTGACGGTTTACCTGATTTCAGTGCATTACGTTTCACTAAGTACAACCAATATGAAAGTATGATTCTTCCACTAGTTAAATATCTAGAAAATCATGGCGTAAAAATTGAATATGGTATTGATGTAAAGAACGTTATTATCGATACTACTCTTGACAAAAAGATTGCTAAACAAATCGTTTATGTTAAAGACGGTAAAGAACAAACTATTGATTTAATTGAAGAAGATTTAGTATTCATTACTAATGGTTGCTGCACAGACTCTTCTTGCTATGGCGACCAAAATACTGCTCCAGATTTATCACATCTAAAGGATGGTTATGGTGAATCTTGGGATATGTGGAAAGCAATCGCTGCTCAAGCAAAACATGGTGAATTTGGTAATCCAGATGTATTCTGCAACAATATTGAAGAAACAAACTGGATGAGTGCTACAGTAGCTACAAGTAATGAAGAAATCATTCAACATATTATCAATATTTGTAAACGTGATCCTCGTAATGGTAAAGTAACAACTGGTGGTATCGTTACAGTAAAAGACAGTACTGATAACTGGTACTTATCTTGGACAATTAACCGTCAACCACAATTCAAGTCTCAAGATAAGAATATGGTTCTTGTATGGTTATATTCTCTATCAACAAATAAAGAAGGTAACTATGTAAAGAAACCAATGCGTGAATGTACAGGTGCTGAAGTAGCTATGGAATGGTTATACCATATTGGTATCCCTCAAAATGAAATTGAAGACTTAGCTCATAATGCATGTAATACAACAACATGCTTCATGCCTTATATTGATGCTTTCTTCCAACCAAGAAAGAACGAAGATAGACCATTAGTTGTTCCTAAGGGTGCTGTTAACTTTGCTTTCATTGGACAATTTGCTGAAACACCAAGAGATACAATCTTTACAACAGAATATTCTATCCGTACGGGTATGGAAGCTGTATATACATTACTTGATGTAGATCGTGGTGTACCTGAAGTATGGGGCAGCCAATATGATGTAAGAGAATTACTAAAAGCTGTATATTATGCAATTGATAAGAAGCCAATTACAGAATTCCCATTATCATTTATTGAAAAAGAAGCTCTAAAAATTGCCCTTAAGAAAGTAAAGGGTACAGATATCGAACTACTATTAAAAGATAGTGGTTTAATTAAATAACTTATATCTTATAAAGAGACTATAGAACAAAAAATATAGTCTCTTTTTCATTATTTAATCTTCAATCACAAATTAACATATATATTAATTATTGTCATCAAAAAAAGATAATGCCCAATAAGCACTACCTTATTTACTAAATATATATTTTTCTGCTTCTATAAAGTTATTTACAATCACATTAGCTTCATGTTGATCAGCTATATCATATGCATCTTTATATGCAATTACATATGCTCCACTTGCTACACCCGCTTTTATACCAGCTGTAGAATCTTCAATAACAATTGTATCTTCTGGTGATATATTGTTATCTTTCATTGCTTGTATATAAATGAATGGATCTGGTTTTGTATGACCACAATCTGTACCTCCATATACACCTGTAACATAACTTGTTAACTCTAATTCTTCTAGACAATTTATTACTCTAGCTTTTTCAGAATTACTGCATACACAGATTTTAATGTTGTTTTCTTGAAGTTTTTCCATTAGTTCAGTTACATGTGGAGATTTCAAAGCCTTCAAATCATATTTTCTATATTTACGACGATTTATTTCTTCTCTATTCTTTCGATAATTATCTTGATCACCAAATGCTTCATCCATTAGCTTTACATGAACTAACATATTACCACCCATAATAGTACATAGTTTTTCTTTTGTATAAGTTACACCAGCTTTATCAAGATCTTCCATGAGCCATTTTGTGTGTTGCCCTTCTGTTTGTGCAATCACCCCATCAAAATCAAAACAAACTAATCTAACCATTTATTTCCTCTTTTTTCTAAAAATAGAAAAACCTGCACCTTTTTGAGATTGCACTCTTTTTCGCATAATTTCTTCTGTACTTTTGGCGGGTAATACTTTTCTCAACAAATTATAAACACGATTAACATTGAATGTCTGTGCTCCTAATTGTTCTCCACCTTTTAATGTTAAAGCTATTAAATAACTGTTATTACGATTAACATTCCATTCTTGTATTTCTTCAAGTGGCAAGCGTAACACTCTTGATTCATCACGGTGGTCATATAAAACTAACGCATCATCATAAACATCCATTACTTTATGATCTTTTACACAAAAAAAGACAATCGCAGAAAGTATCAATAAAAATCCCCCAAATAGGAAACCAAACATATTTCTAAATATGAATGTGCAGGCACAACCTATAATCATTACGCCAATAACTGCATTATTAGGCTTATAAGAGATATGTCCTAAAAATTTACCATTTTCCTGCATGTCAGCTATATTTTCAAATTCATAATTTTTATCCATTTGTTACCTCACTTTTTTGATATAAAGGACAGATTCCATGTATTCCCTCAATAAATGTTTTTCTTTCTTCTTCATTATTAAATACACGTTCTGGCACTAGTATATTTGTTTTATTCTGAAAGATAATTACTATCATATGTTCAAATAAAGCATAATCATATACTTTCTGTTCTGTGCCGTTTACAAATATATTCTTATCTGACAATACTACATGCATTTCTGATAATTTCAATTTATCAGGATCAGTGTATTTTCCGATTAATACTTTTTTATATTTTTTAAACAGTACTGTATCTGCAATAATTATCCATAACACAATTAAGGCAATTCCAATACCCCAAATTAATACAGTATTAGCTGCTAAAGCTAAAAAAAGTAATATTCCAACAGGTACAAATAATCTGAGTTTCCAATGGAATTTATTAATTTCAGCATCATTCATCAATGCCGTTTCATAATAATCTCTTAATTCATCTTGTTTTAATGTATATTTTAAATCAATCATAATGTCCACCTAAAGATTGTATCTTATTTTGCCACATAGAAAAAGAGTTCTAATAGAGAATACTCCCTAAAAGAACTCTTAATAAGAAACTTATTAAGCTAAGATGTTGAATGCGGATAATAAAACTGCAACAACAATTGAAACTAGAACAAGCTTACCAGTAGACCAACCTTTTCTGTTTAGCATATAGTACATAACAAGCATTGTCATAACATTTGCAAAGTGAGGAATAATTGCATCTACTAAGTCATTTAAGTTTTGTGTTAATTCTCCAACTGTCCAAGAAACACCAAATTTAACATTAATAATTGAAGCAGTTAATGCACCAATAACAGATAAACCAACGATAGAAGCAGCGGCTGTTAAGTGAGCTAGAGAACTAGATCTAGATGTGATAAATTCAACACCTTTTTCATAAGCAACATAGAATCCGAAATAGAAAGCAAACCATAGAACTAATTGAACAGCTTCAGCAATAACCCAACCAACTATGCTTCCTTGTTGAGCCATGTAAGCTGCAATAGCACCCATAACTGTAGGTAAAATAACCCAGATAATTGAGTCACCAAGTCCCGCTAAAGGTCCCATTAAAGCAGTTCTTAAGTCGATAGCTGTTTCTGTACATTCTGGTTCTTTTGTTTCTTCAATAGCTAAGCAAGCACCTAGAATGATATTACCCATCCAAGGGTGTGTGTTATAGAAACGGAAGTGTTGTCTATATTTAGCAGATAATACTTCTTTATCATTATCATAGATTTTAGCCATTGCTGGGTGAATTGCCCAAACCCAACCACCAGATTGCATTGTTTCGTAGTTGAATGGAGACTGTCTAGCCCAAACGTATCTATTTAAGACTTTGCTTAAGTCTTTCTTTGTTAAAATTCTCTCACTCATCGTAGTTACCACTAGCAATATCTTCAGCAGTTGGTGCTGTACTTGCAACTGCAACATTGCTTCCTCTCTCTAATGCTTTGTACTCATTTACAGCAAATACTAATGTGATAGCAGCTACTGCTAACATTGGTAGATTTAAATATGATGCTAATACGAATCCTAGAACTACATAGATACCATATTCTTTCATATTCATATATTTTAGTAATGTAGCAAAACCTACAGCTGGAAGTAATCCACCAACTGTTGTCATACCTTTATTTAACCAAGCTGGCATGCTGGCAATTAAGTTTGTGATGAAATCAACACCAACTGTCATAACTAGTACTACTGGTAATGTATAAACTAATGCTTCTAAGCATAGATGACCAAATACCCAGAATCCCATCTGATCAAATTTGCCTTCATCACTGGCAGCAATTTCTCTATGAACGAAGAATGAACCAAATGTCTTTGTTAATACGTCTAGTTCTGTACCTAAAGCAGCAACTGGAACACCAATTGTTAAAGCAGCTTCTACACCGTTACCTGTAGTAACTGCGAAAATTGTTCCAATAACTGTACCCATGAAGTAATCTGGAACACTTGAACCTCCAAATCCCCCAATACCTAAGCTCATCAGTGTCATTGTGGCACCTACATTTAAGCCTGTTGTTGCATCGCCCATAATAATTCCGACAATCCAACCTGTTAAAACGTTTGCTGCGTACGAGAATAGCTGTGCACCTTTGCCGATAAACTTAAAGGCAAACACAAACACAGTAATCAATACGACTTGTAGTGGTGTAACCATATAATCCCCTTTCTTTTTTTAAATAATTACATCCTTAGTCAAGAGATGGTTCTTTCATCTGATCATCTGTACGGAATTGACAAGTAATTTTAATACCTGCATCTCTCATTTCACGTAACATAACTAATTCTTCATCAGATACACGAACTGTTTTATCCAAAGATGTTGTTTTACCAACATTTTGGGTTACATTTCCTAGATTAACTCTAGCAAACTTGACTCCACCTTTATATAAATCATAGATATCTTTAATATATCTACCTACAAGGAATACTCTTTGATTTGTATAGTTACCATTTAAAATATTGGCAATTGCTTTTTCTGGTGCAAGTACAGATAGATTTACACCAGCAGGTGTTCCAAGCTTTAATGCATTTCTTGTCATATCACTTTCAGAAGCACGCTTGTTTACCACCATTGCTCTAGTTGCTTTCGCAGCTGGAATCCAGCTTGTTGCAACAATACCATGAACCATACGGTCATCTACACGGACATCAAGTATTCCGCTTGGTTGCTTAAATTCATCCATAATAAATCTCCTTTTTTTAACCTTTTAAATGGTATTAAATCCTTTTTATTAAAACGATCTTGTATATAATCCCATTGTGTACAATAAGTACCTAAACGATTATGAACTTCATTAAAATCATACTTCATTTATTTTTCCTCCAAAATTGACTTCTATAACCCAAAAATGGCTATTAATTCATGCTGTCAGCCGCATATGTTCAACAAAATTCCATAAACTTATTCCCTATTTACGACCATGGTTTCATACTTTCTCATATCAATTTAATATTTGTTATTATTAAACTACAAAAAATGAAACAAAAGGATTAGTTTAATTTCAGTATTTTTTAGAATTGAATGCTTAATATGGCTTTTTTGTTTTTATTGTGACACAATATCATCAATAACAATATGTGTTTGATGATTTTATTTCACATATTAAAAAGGGGCTTATATGAAAAAGTTGTTTTCTCTATTTTTGTGTAATTTAATTCTCATTTCATCTGCCGGTTGCTCAACCAATCAAAATGATACTACGAGTCGTTTACAAGCAACTGCTATTACTACACCTAGTAGTGATACAACTATTTTAAAAATTGAACACAATAATTCTATTGATCAAAGTGAAACTAATACAGATAAAAATGAATCCAGTCCATTTCCAACACTAGAACCTTTAATAGCGTCTCCTTATCCTACTCATGAAGAAAATATCAACGAAGCAACTAACGCTCAAAGTAACAATACTGATACCATGACTAAAACTCAAAAAAACTCTATTGCAATGTTAAATTATCTAACATCATTTGTGCAAGAAATATATAATTCAAAAAACAGTAGAGTCTATTTGGAACAAGCATATAAAACACTAGAAAACAATACACATCCTAATGCAATTGATAGAACAACTCTATCTGAAATTAATTCAATATTAGATATTCTTGAAAATTATAGAATGATTTCTATTAAGCGAGAAAGACTCGCTTATATCTATGAACAAAATAAAGCAAAAGCACTTAGACAAGCAATTCCAAATCCACTTTCTTTAATTGCTGTAGTTCAATCAGGAAATCTCGTAAAACTTGCTACATCTGTTTTATATATGGCTGTAGATTCTTACACTAGCTATTCTTCATATACTGATGAACTTGATCTACAGTATCTTCAAGATGGTTGGGCATTAGATGATGAAGAAGCAGAAGCTGTACATAATAGCAGAAAGTCAGCTTTTACATATATGGTAAAAATGGTAAATGATTATGATTTACCTGGCGATTACGCTTTAAGCATGGATATGATTGATGAATATGTCAAATGGAAAAACTCTGATAACAACTTTCAGAAACTACAATTTTTAGAATCTAACATGAATACTTATAAAGAGTACGGTGATTATTGGCTAACATTAGCTAAAAGTTATTATGAAGACGAGAATTATCAAGGATGCTATGATGCCGTTCAAACTTACTTAAATTTTGATGTGACTGTATTTAGAAAAGACTACAATCTAGCTAATGTTTTACCTCTTGCAATTATTTCAGCAGAAAAATTATTAGACAAAGATAGTTATCTAGAAATCGCAGATAATTTTGCAACAATGATAATAGACAATTGTTCTCATGACGATTGGTCTCTTCGTTATTTTGCTTCTGAAGTATATATTGGTTTATATTCTATTTCAAATGATAATATCTATCTCGAAAAATCATATAATATTACCAAAAATAGCATTAACTACCTTATTGAAGAACAACAAAAACTTAATACTACTTATTTAAATAATGTAAAGACAGAAAAAATACCATCTAATGCAACAAAAGATGAGAAAAAAGATATAAAAAATTATAACAAGATGCTTAAAGAGCAAAGAAAGAAAGAACTTCCACCTGTATATCAACCTCTTTACTTAAATTGCGAAGTATTATTATTTTTGGCAGATAAGTTAAATATCTCCTCTTCTGAAAGACAACGAATTGATAAGATGTTGCGTAACAATGGAGATGATTCTATTTTCCTTACTAAACCTCTTGATGATAAATGTTGGTTTTCTAAAAAAATATTTTCAAACTCATCTGAACTTGAAGTTAATTTTGATCAATCAAAATTAACAATACCTGCTTCTTATACCTCTGAATCTACTATAATCACATCTGAGATAATATCTGCTAATGGTAATAAACAGATTATAAAAGACTGGATCATTGATAAAGTTGATCGAAAAAATGACGACTTTAAATCTTTTACAACGATATTCTCAAGCAAATCATCAAAAGAATATAAGTATAAAGAAGGAGATATTATTAACATAATTATCACACCATATGTTGAAAGCAATTTAGATAATCTCACTTTCAGTTTTAAAGCAGAACAAAAAAAGAGCTTTATCTTTTCAGATATTATATTTAAAAGGAACGAAAAATGAAAAGAATCATAATTGTCATTTCAGCAATTATCTTTGCATTAATATGCATAGTGCAACCTGCTAATGCATACGAATCAGAAGACCATAATAAGTTAATGTCAGAAATATTATTCGGAAAAGATAACTATAAAGATACCATTAAAAGTATGCAACCTAACAATTATAAAAACATTGTTATGTTAGAAAATGCTTCTTATTTGTGTATTGATCAGTTTAACGATAATGGTCAAGATAAATTAGATAATTTGCGTGAAAATCATGTTCATAATATCCCTAAAAATATTAGCACCATTAATTTTGCTGGAGGATCAGCTCATCGAAAATACACGCATATGGGCTGGAATTTCGATTATAAATCTGTTTTAGGTAAGGACGAAGCTAATTTTGAGGCAAGAAAAAATATCTTATTGCAGACTGTAAATAAAGTTTTCAAATTCAATTTTTTTGCTGGAACGTGGTTTGGGATAAATTTTGGTTATTCCGAACAATGTGTTGCAATGAGTGAACTTATTTACTACATTCATATTTTGGGTGATTGCCTTGCGAGAAATAGTTTTGAATATTCTACCAATTCTATTGAATTAGCCAAAGAACATCCAAGTGATGATAATAGCGATTTATTTTATGAACTCGATTCGATTTTTAAAGTATTGTTTTCTTCTCAATCTAATACTCGAGTATATCAAGGATTTATACATGATTTAACTGAACTTGCAGAAGAAACAAGAATTCTTGTCGGAAGTACTGGAGGAATAAATTCTGACGAAAAATTTAAAGAATATCAGAATTATTGCGAAAACTTAAAAACTTTATTAGTTGAAAATATACCTAAATTACTTAAAAATGAATCTTTTTTCTCGGAAATATTCAATCAAGAAGAGTCGCAATAACTCTTCTTTTTTTAAATCAATATATATTATCCTCTTTCTAAGGTGGTTTGTAGTTCAACGATTAATTCTTCTGGCAACTTATTTTTCATACTTTCAGTTATTTTACCAACTATTTCATGGCTAAAATTTTTTTGATAATTATTGTATTGCTCTTCACTATCAAAATTACTAATTATCTTCAGCTGATCTGCAATCACAAGTCTTTCTTCATTAATTTTTTCAAGATAAGCAAAGGCAATTTCTTGTGAATCTCTAGAATTTAGCTCTTGTGTTTCATCAAAAAAACAATGTTCTTGAATACCCGCAAAAAAATCTTTATCAACAAAATCATCAAGTACTTTAATATATGTTTCTCTATTTGTATGAGTTTTCATATACTTAAAATAATGAGCTTTATCAAATTTGCACATTGATAAAGCGTAAATTGGCAATAAAATCGATAAAGCATTTAGATATATTTTTCTATGTCCTATATCTTTAACAAAACACTCTCTAAGTGTTTCTATTGTCAATGACAATTTATTAACTAAATTATAATAATCATCTACAGAAACATTTTCATTTAACGATTCCTTATTTTGAATATTTGCATATTCATTTATCAAAGCTTTAACTTCCTGCTGATCCAACAATTCTTGATGATTCACAATATCTTTAACACTTTTACTAATATCTCCCAATTCTTTTGTCATCTGATCCATTTTCTCACTTATGATTGCGAATCCAGCAACCGTTGCACATAAGTCTAAACTGCTAATCATTAAATCTGCCCAATTTAACATTTTTGAATTTCTTTTGAGAATCAAGTCGGCCTTTTCTGATAATTCCTCGATGCAACACCCAAATTTATCAATATTTTTATCAAGTACACTTATTTTATTAATCATTAGATTTGTTGACTTTTCAGCTTTATGTTCATTTCTAAAAACCATATTAGCTGCATCTTCAAGACTATTTTTTATTTCCTCATTGTTCATAAAATTAACCTTAATAAACTCTTTGAATCTTTTCTTTGAATTTCTAAAACATATCTCAATTATTTTTTGCTTATCAATATCTTTAGCATATTTCTCATCTATATCTAATACAATTTTCATATCATTCAACTCTTCCAGTTTCAAAATCAATAACACGTTGATACATAATACATAACAGTATTAACACAGCTATTCTTTTAGTAAATATATCGCTTTCTTTTTCAAATTCTATTACGTCATGTATAGGTTCTTTTACATCCTCTTTTTTATTATTCATTTTTCGAGAAATATTATTTTTAATTTCTAATCTTTTTTCGTTTGCATTATCAGCAATATTTTTAAATTGATTAGAGAATAATCCATCAACTTTTTTTAATAATGCTTTCTTATCAGTACTTGCTTCTGGTTTGTCTCCAATAAATCTTTCTTTTATTCTATCAAATTCTGCTTCATTTGCTAAGAAATACACTTCATTTACAGGGCAACCATATTTCACTAATGCATCATAGAAACAAACAAAGATTTTGGTTTCATCTTCTAGCAATTGTAATAATGCATCTTCTTTTACAGCATAAACAGTATCTTTCAGTCTTAGATTTTTGACATAATATTTTTCTGCAACCGAACCATTTTTTGTTCTATTCTGCATTAAAGAAGATAATGTTTCAACGTATATCACTGGCAAATCATTATCCTTATATTTTGTATTTTTTTCTTCAAAACACTTAAAATATTCACCCAGTTTTTCTAAATATGTTTCTTTAGCAGCAGCATCTACATTTGCAAAATAGAATGTTATGTATGGGCTTGTTTTTTTCTTTAAATCTAAAAAAGATTCATCACTTAGTTCATATATAATTTTTTTAAAATCAATAAGAGCCATCGTATAATTCCTTTCAATGCATAACAAATATCATGTTAATCTTTTTCTATACTTTATAATTACAATATATTCCATTATATTAATCAACCGTTTGAATCATAATCTCAAACATTTTTCAATTTACTTTTCATAGATTATTACTATTACTGTAGAAGCCAACCTGTAATATACTAGTTTCTATTTTTTTATAACTATACTTAGGATGTTTAACTCGGTCAGTAATTCTATCTATTCATTTCTCTTGGAATGAGATTTTATATAATCGTTCAGTTTCAAAAGTTTAAATTTTTTCATTTTTTGAAACTGATTAAATGTTGGCTTTTAAAAATTATCG
>CAJJTI010000037.1 GCA_905194705.1 uncultured Solobacterium sp.
AAGTCTTCCCTTACTATGCCGTCAGCATCCTTTTTTGCGTAGTCTACATAGTCCTCAGGCTTTCTGCCCTTTACTATGTACGCATTTATCGCATTGACACCTGCTGCAAGGCATCCGCTTCGCTTTATGTTCGCTTTCTCTGCAATTATAATCGAATAATCCGATTTCTCACGTATGGCGAGCGCTGCATAACAGCCCGCCGTGCCACCTCCTATTATGAGGATGTCCGTGTGTAGGATTTTTTTGTTTTCTATCTTCATTTATCTCCCTCTGCTTCCTCTTTCAATCACAAGCTTTAGACTATTCCTATATCTAAATGTAGAATACATCCTGCTCCTGCATCTCTTTATTCTCTAACAAATACGTCTTTTCTTCATCAAATACATGGTCTTCATTTAAGATTTGCATAAATTCTTCACCAGTAATTGTTTCTTTATCGTATAGATATTTAGCAATCTTATCTAATTCAGCACGATGTGTAGTGAGAAGTTCTTTGGCTTTTTCATATTGTTTCTTAACTAAAGCAATTACCTTTTGATCAATTTCTGCAGCTGTTGTTTCAGAACAGGATAATGAAGTATCACCACCAAGATATTGATTTTGTACAGTTTCTAAAGCAACCATACCAATATCTTCGTTCATACCGTAACGGGTAATCATACCTCTAGCTAGTTTAGTTGCTTGTTCAATATCATTAGAAGCACCTGTAGAAATTTCATTAAAGACAATTTCTTCAGCAACTCTACCACCAGTAAATGTGGCAATCTTATTTTCCAGTTCTTCTTTTGTATACAAGTAATGATTACCTTCATCTACCTGCATTGTATATCCTAATGCACCACTGGTTCTTGGAATAATTGTAATCTTTTGTACAGGAGCACTATGAGATTGAAGAGCAGCCACTAAAGCGTGACCTACTTCGTGATATGAAACAGTTAATTTTTCTTTATCTGTTAATATTGCATTCTTCTTTTGATATCCTGCAAATACAACTTCAATACTTTCTTCCAAGTCAGTTTGAGTTACAGTACTTCTTCCTTCTCTTACAGCTCTTAAAGCACCTTCATTTATAATATTAGCTAGTTCTGCACCGCTTGCACCACTTGCCATTCTAGCAATAACAGATAAATCTACATCAGGTTCCATCTTAACTTTTTTAGCATGAACTTTTAAGATGTCTTCTCTACCTTTTAAGTCAGGTAATTCTACGGGTACACGTCTATCAAATCTACCAGGTCTAGTTAAAGCAGGGTCTAATGATTCAGGACGGTTGGTGGCTGCTAAAATAACTACACCATTGTTGGATTCAAAGCCATCCATTTCTGTTAATAACTGATTTAATGTTTGTTCACGTTCATCATTTCCACCGATATTACCGCCTGATCTCTTTTGACCAATTGCATCAATTTCATCAATAAATACGATACATGGAGCTTTTTCTTTAGCCTGTTTGAATAAATCACGTACTTTTGAAGCGCCCATACCAACAAACATTTCTACAAATTCAGAACCACTCATGGAGAAGAATGGAACATTTGATTCACCAGCTACTGCTTTAGCAAGCATTGTTTTACCGGTTCCTGGAGGACCTACAAGTAATATTCCTTTTGGCATAGAAGCACCAATATCAGAATAAGCTTTTGGATTGTGTAAATATTTAACAATTTCCTGTAATGATTCTTTAGCTTCATCTTCACCAGCTACATCACTGAATTTAATACCATTAGACGACTTAATGTATACACGGGCATTTGATTTACCCATATTAAACATCATGGAGTTGGCTCCGCCCTCTCTCTTAGTAAATGATTTCATCATTCTATTTCCTAAGAAAGAGAAGAACATTAATGGTAATACAAACCAAAGTAAGAAATTTAACCAAGGTGATTCTTCTTTTTCAATTGTTTGTGTAAATTTTGCGCCAGAATCATATAATCTTTCAGTTCTACCAGGATCATCCATTAGACCTGTTTGATAAATATGATTATCATCACCAACTTTTGTGAAAAGGATTTCTCTATTATTTATCTGAACTTCATTAATTTGTTTTTCTTCAGTCATTTGCATGAAAGTACTGTAATCAACTTCTTCTATCTTTGAAGAAGTAATTGTGGGTACAAGAATTAAATTAATAATCGCTAATATAAGTATCACTATAGAGTAGTAATACATTAAAGGTTTTTTAGGACTTTTACCTACATTCATAACGACACCTCCGTGTGTAGAATATATTAGCATGCAAGACTCGAGAGTGCTAAAAATTATTGTGTGAAATAGTGTGAAAAAAGACAAAATGATGAATTGTATTATGAAAATAATGTAAAAAAATTCAATATACAAAAAAAACAAAATTAAAATGTGAAATTGTTGACATAGTTCTTGTAAAGGCTTACTATTACCTAGCTAGATTTAAAAAACATATTTAGAAGGAATTGATAGAGTAAAAAAACAGTTAATTGATTAAATTGCAAAGGTGAATGATGAATTGCTTATTGGTGTCCGGAAACCATAAAATTTACATTGACTGATTAATCAAAAAACATTGGGGTTTGTAAACGCTTCAATTCAAGAGTGACTGCATATATAAGGAAAGTATGCAGATTATTTTACCCAAAAATATGTAAAAAGAATCTAAGCGAAAATCATAAGAAAGGTAAGGAAAATGAAAAAATTTAAAACTATGCTAGTAGCTATGCTATTAGCAACAGCTGTAGGTTGCTCTAATAACAACACTACTGGCACAACTACTCCAGCACCTACTTCTGCAACAGCTGCAGGTAGCCAAGTAATTAATGCTAAAGCAAATGGTTATGGTGGAGAACTAAACGTAGAAGTAACTGTTGAAGATGGCAAAATTGCTGACATCGTATTAGGTGACAACCATGAAACAAACGTTGTAATCGATCGCGCATTCCCAGTTATCCGTGAACGTATTCTTGAAGCTAATACTCCAGCTGTAGATTCAGTAAGTGCTGCTACATTCTCAAGCTTTGCTGTTAAGCAAGCTGTTGCAAGTGCTTTAGATGAAGCAGGTGTAGCTTACGAAGGTGAAGTTACAATGGCTGCAAGTGCATTCAGCGAAAATCCAACAAAAGTTGATGATGTTAACGCTGATGTAGTAATCGTTGGTGGTGGACCTAGTGGACTAGCTGCTGCTATTTCTATTAAACAAGCTAATGCTGATGCTAACGTTATCGTTTGCGAAAAATTAGATATTCTAAGTGGTAACGGTAAGTTCGATATGAACTACTTCGATATGATCAATTCTAAAGCTGAAGAAGCTAATGGTAACGTTGTTACTGAAGAAGATTTGATTGCAGACTATAAAGATGGTGGCGAATCTGAAGCAAGACTTAAAGCTTGGGCAGAAGATGAAAGCACAATGGATGCTTGGTTAAGAGACATGGGCGTAGAACTAAACTTCAACTATGGTGGAGAAGGAAGCTCAAGCCACATGGCTGAAGCTGATCAATATGCAGGTGAAGTTGTTCAAGCTGGTTTAGAAAGAACTGCTAATGAATTAGGTGTAACTATCCTAACAGGAACTAAAGGTGTAGATTTCGTTATGGATGGCAAAAAAGTTACAGGTGCTGTTGTAACTAATACTAAAGGCGAAACATACAACATCTTAGCTCCATATACACTTGTTGCTACTGGTGGATTCTGCTCTAACAAAGAATTACTAGCAAAATATGCTCCAGGTAATGAAAATTTAAACACAAGTAACCAAATGGGTACAACAGGTGACCTTGTTGAAGTATTCGCAGGTTATGGCATGAAGTTAGAAAGAATGGATAAAATGAGCGTATTTGGAAACATCATCGTTCCACGTCGTGACTTAACTGGTGGTGCTGATATGAACCTACTTGTTAACAAGAATGGTGAATTACTAAATAACAGTCTATCTGGTATTAAACGTTGGAACATGGAACAAGAACAACCAGATCATGCTGCATTCTATATCACTGACTCTACAGGATATGATTCATTCTACCGTATCCGTAAACATGTAGCTTTAGGTTACTACCAAACAGGTGAAACTCTTGAAGAATTAGCTGACAAACTAGGTATTGATGGCGAAGCATTAAAACAAACAGTTGCTGATTACAACACTCGTGCAGAAAATGGCGAAGTTGATCCAGTATTAGAAACAGAAGCTAAACGTCCATTAGATGCTGAAGGACCATACTATGGTGTACGTGTAGAAGCTGCTAACCACATGACAAAAGGGGGTATCGCATGTGATGAACATGGACAAGCATTATATGAAGATGATTCTCTAGTAGAAGGTTTATTTGCTACAGGTGAAGTAACTTCTCAAACAGGTTGCTACAGTGCATCAGTAAGCTGGGGAAGAATTGCTGGTTCTTACATTGCTAGCCAGTTAAGCAAATAATTAAAAATATATTTCTTTTCTTCTAGAAGTATATGAATGAAAAGGCGATAACAAGTAGAAATTTACTTTACGTGTATCGCCTTTTTTATATATTCAAAAGAAAAACCAAGATATCATATACCTTGGCTATCCTTATTAATAGTTAATTAATATCAGTGATTTTCCATTCACCGCTAACGTTTTCTACAGTAAATGTAGTATCAACAGAAATAGTTTCACCATTTTTAATGCCATATTGCATTAATTCATTTGTATATTTAGCAATATTTCTTATCACTAAATTAGCAGTGCCAACATCATCTAATTCTTCCATCATTTCTTCTGAAATCTCATATTGTTCTAATAATTCATCTTGAACTTCAGATACATCCAAGTTTTCTAAATCAATATAATCAATTTTAGCTGTGACTTTATATTTATCATCAGATTCTTTTACGGATTCAGAAATTGTATAATTTTTACAACTTACTTTTAATACAGTAGAGACAAGTTCATCAATTGCTTGCGTAGTAGCTTCTTCCATTTCAGTAGTTTCTTTAAATTCTTCGTAAGCATATGTTGCATTGAAGACTTCTTGCATATCTTCACTTAAATTATTTATGCATCCATTGAAATTCCCCTGTTGCATATTGTCTAAGAAAGATTTAACAACTTTAACTTCTTTAGGTTCACTTGAGCATGCAAATAAACCAAGAGATAGTACGGTAGCGATTACTACCTTCATAATTTTTTTCATTATATATACCCCATTTCTTCAAAATGATTATAGCAAATATTAAGACATTATTAATACTGATGTAGGATATAAAAAAGTATGATATTATCAAAAAGCAAAAGAAGAAATTAATATCACAATGATAAAATGGTATTAAGAAATCGAAGGGAGAATAATCATGGCAGAAAAACGTGATTTTATGAGTGAACTTGCTAATGAAGTTGATGCAAAGAAAAAAGGCAAGTTAGATCATATACAAGGAATAGAAGACTATACACCAAAGGAAAGAAAAGTATCATCTAGTGCAGCTGATGATGATTTTGATATTCCTTCAATGGGTACAAAAAGCGCAAAAAAATCTTCACCTGTATATGAGACTAAGAAAGAACCAGTCTTTACAACTCCAGTAGAAGAGGAAGAAGTTGAAGATAATAATACTGATTTTGATGAAGAAGATGCATATGGCGGATTAAACGGAATGCCTGCAAGCTATGGCGAAGAACAGGTAGTTAGAGTGAATACACCTAAAAAACAAGTTCCTGTAATTGCTTGGATATTACTAGCAGTAGCTGTAGTAGGAATAAGTTTTGCGATTTACTGGTTTAAATTTGCACCACATATTACACTTCCTGATTTTAGAGGAAAGAATATCAGTGAAGTATCCACATGGGCAAAACAAAATAAAATAGAAAGCAGTGCTATTGCAACAAGTGAACCTGTATATTCTATGGAATATGAAAAAGGTGTTGTTGTAGAACAAAGTGTTGCTGGTGGTAAGAAAGTTAAGAAAGATACACCAATCACATTTACAGTTTCAAATGGTCCTGATCCTGATGAAAAGATTGCTTTCTTAACAGATATCAAATCCATGACAAGTGGTGAAATTCAATCATGGATTTCAGAAAATAAACTATTAAAAGCTAAAGTTGTAACCCAATACAGTGATACTGTTGAAAGTGGAAATGTTATTTCTTATGAAGTTAAGAACGGCAGTGAAGAAGAATTCACTAGAGGAACAACATTAAATGTTATTTGTTCTAAAGGACCAGCTCCAGCTGGACAAGTTACAGTAGATAATTTTGTAGGCAAGATGTATGCCGATGTTGAATCTTGGGCTAATACAAAGAAAGTTAAATTAAATAAAACAGAAGCTTTCTCAGATCAAGTTGATAAAGATAAAGTTATTTCTATGGATAAAAAACAAGGTGAAACACTTAAAGAAGGTGACACTTTATCTGTAGTTGTATCTAAAGGTAAAGGTGTTAAGATTCCTAATCTTGTAGGTTATACAAAAGAACAATTAGAAGCTTGGACAGCTGATGGAGATAATGCAGTTTCACTTGTTAAGAAAACTGTTTATAACGCAGCTCCTGAAGGATCTGTTATTGAACAAAGCTTAAAAGCAGGAAGTGTAGTAGAATCAGGAGAAGTATTAGAATTAACTATCTCTAATTATTTACCAATTTTACAAACTAACTCTCGTCAATGGCTTGGTGTAGACTATCTACAATTAAAGGCAGAAGTAGATAAATGGAATGCGCAAGGTGCAAGAATTCAAGCTGGTCAATATGGAACAGTTAAGGAACAATGTAGTGATGAATATACTACACCTGGAGCAATTATTGATTACAGTTGCAGTGGCGGAACAAGTGATGTAGGAAATGGTTGTGAAAGACCATTAAAATTGGATGCTAGAATCAGTTACACAATCTCTACTGGAGGATGTACGGTTAAACCTGCAACTCCTGAAACATTAGATATTTCTGGATTTACTTCGGCAGAAGAATTGAAAGTATATGCTGGTATGAAAGGTATTACTTTGAATCAAATAAGTGTATCAGCTACAGATAGCAATATTTATAGCGGTAGAGATTACTATATTAAAAATGGAAATGGTGAAAAGCTAGAAAAAGATGCAGTATTACAAGCGGGTAGCACATATGTTATTTATGTGAAAGAAGCACCTACACCTGCACCAACAGCAACACCGGGAGCTTAATAAAAAGGAGAATATATGAACGCAATACAAAGAGCGTGGAGATATATTACACGTAAACCAACAAAATCAATACTGTTAATTATTACTTTCTTTGTGATTGGTAATTTAGTTATCTTGGGTTTAGGTATAAGCCAAGCTGCAGATAATGCTAAAGTACTTACAAGAAAGCAAATGAGAGCGGTAGTAAGTTATGAAGCAGACTACAATGCTTATTACAAATATATTGATTCATTAACAGATCAAGATGAAATTGATGAAGCGTATAAGCATTACCCAAAGACAGATAAAGAAACAACATTAAAACTTGCTGCGGATAGTAGAGTAAAAGCGGTAAACTATATGCTTACAAATGCAATGTATTCTGTAGGGTTTGAGAATGTTCCTGTAGGAAATGAAGATCAAAAGGGAACGTCTTCAATGTGGACAGAAAATGGCGAAGTGGAATATAGAGATCCAAATATTATGGTATATGCAAATATGTATCCTAATATGATTGAACTTGAAGAAGGTACTTTCGATGTTGTTGAAGGTAAATTTTACTCACAAGATGATATCGACAACAACAAAAAAGTAGGGCTTGTCACAAAAGAACTTGCTGAACAAAATGGTTTTAAAGTTGGTGATACAATTTCAATCACTGGAGCTGGAAATGCATATGATAAACAAATGTATACAGAGGCAGGATTAACAGAAGAAGATCTTAACTTTACATTTGAAATTATTGGCATTTATACAACAAAAAATGATGTAAATCCTAATGATGAACAGTTCAAATGGATGTCACCATATCAATCACCTAAAAATATTATTCTTGTTCCATATACAACACTGGATGAATATACAATGACATTACAAATGAAATATATTCAACATTTACAAGAGACTGATCCAGACACGTATGGAGATTTGAATAGTGAAGATTACAGTTCTGAACCTAGCAAGGTTGTATATTTATTAGATGATCCTCTGAATGTGGACAGTTTTGTAGAAGATCATGCAGGTGATATTGCACAATATACAATTTTAAATGCGAATAATGAAACATTTAAAAAGTTGGCTAGACCATTAGACACAATGAGTTTCTTTGCAAATATTGTTGTTTGGATAGTTGTTGTAAATGCGGTTGTTATTATTTCACTTGTTACAGCGTTAACGCTTAAGACACGTGAATATGAAATTGGTGTATTACTATCTCTAGGTGTATCTAAGATTAAAGTTATTGGACAATTATTTGTTGAATTAATTGTTATTGCGGCTGTTGGTTTCTTATTAGCTGCAGGTAGTGGTTCTTTAATTGCTGGTAAAGTTGGTGATGCCGTACTAGAGTATCAAACAAATACGGAAGCTAAGTATGATACTGAAAGTGATGACATATATTACTGGAGTGATTCTACAGATTATTTCACTGAAGTTACACAGGATGATTTGTTAAGCCAATACCATGTAAGTGTATCTCTAGGTTTAATATTAGAAATTTACTTAATTGGTACAGCAGTAGTATTAATTGCGATAATGGTTCCATCCGCTATGATTATGAGATTGAATCCAAAGCAAATCTTGCTTGAAACTAACTAGGAGGAATACATCATGGCAGCGATATTAACACTTGAAAATTTAAATTATGGCTACATTGATGGTGGCTATAAAAGAGAAATATTAAAAAATTTATCCTATTCTTTTGAAGAAGGAACATTCTATACAATTCTAGGTCCATCAGGTTCTGGTAAGACAACATTATTAAGTATTATGGCAGGACTTGATAAACAAGAATCTGGAAAAGTATATTATGGTAGCGAAGATGTAGATAAGATGGGATTATATCAATATAGAAGAAATAAAGTTGGTGTAGTATTCCAGTCTTATAACTTGATTACATATTTAACAGGTTTAGAAAATGTTTTGTTAGCAATGACAGAAACAGATAATAAACTACCAAAGAACCATACAGAATTAGCATATGCCTTGTTAAATATGGTAGGTATTGTTAATACTAAAGCTAATCGACTTGTTACTAGACTTTCTGGTGGTGAACAACAACGTATTGCGATTGCTAGGGCAATTGCATCTAACGTCGACTTAATTTTTGCGGATGAGCCTACGGGAAATTTAGACTCAGAGACAGAACAAGAGATTATTAAACTATTCCAAATGTTAGCAGATAAGTATGGAAAAACAATAATTGTAGTGACACACTCGAATGAAGTTAGTAAACTAAGTGATAGAAGAATTTTATTAAAGAATGGAGTTCTTCAAGATATTTAGGAGATTTGACATATGGATCAAATACAATTATTAAAAATTTTAGAAAAAGATCCACGAATTCAAAAGCAGGATTTAGCTGATTTATTAGCTACTGATGTTGAAGAAGTGGAAAAAGAACAAAAAGAATTAGAAAAAGAACAAGTTATTTGTGGTTATCACACAGTCATTAACTGGGACAAGACAAATATTGATCATTGCAGTGCAATTATTGAAGTAAGTGCAAAACCGGAAAGAGAAGTTGGTTATGACCGTATTGCAGAAAGAATTGCTGGCTTTCCTGAAGTGACAAACTTATATTTAATGAGTGGTCGCAGTGAATTTATGGTTTTCATTGAAGGTAGAACAATGCGCGAAGTATCTGACTTTGTTGCACAGAAGCTAGCACCTATTGAAGGTGTTATGTCTACGGTAACTTGTTTCTTGTTAAAGAACTATAAGGTAGATGGAATCATTCTTGAAGAAGAAAAAACAGAAGATGAAAGGATGATTGTTGAACCATGAGTGCCGAAGAATTCTTAAATTCAGATGTTAAAAAGCTCGGCAAGAGTTTACTGTGGGAATTCTTTGATTTAGCATCTAATACCGAAAATGTTATTTCACTAAGTGTTGGTGAACCGGATTTTAAAACGCCTTGGCATATTAGCGAAGAAGGTATATATGCAATTGAAAAAGGTAGAACATACTATCCACCAACACGTGGTTTAGAACAATTACGTCGTGGTATTGCTCGTTATTATAAAAGACGTTTTCAAGTTGGTGGCTATACTAATGAAAATGTATTGGTGACTAATGGTGCAAGTGAATCTATTGATTTAATTTGTAGAGTTGTACTAGAACCGGGTGATGAGTGCATTATTCTTGATCCAGGATATGTTGCATATGAACCATCTGTTTTAGTGACTGGAGCTACACCTGTTTACTTACAGTTAGAAGAAAAAAATAGCTTTAAAGTAACAAAGGAAATGCTTGAATCTAAAATAACAGATAAAACAAAGATGATTATTTTAAATTATCCAAGTAATCCTACAGGTGGAATAATGACATATGAAGATTATGAAGAGATTATTCCGGTTCTAAAAAAACATCATATATTAACTGTATGTGATGAAATTTATCTAGAACTAACTTATGGAGAAAAACCAATATCAATGGCTTTGTTTGAAGATTTTAGAGATCAATTAGTTCTCGTAAATGGATTTTCGAAAGCATATTCTATGACGGGTTGGAGACTTGGATATATGCTTGCGGATAAAGCAATCATTGAAGCATGTAATGCAATTCACCAATATGGTGCAATGGGAGCGGCTACACCAAGTCAATTTGCTGGTGTAGAAGCGATATCTGAAGCAAGTGATAAAGATATAGAAGAACATAAACAGTCTTTTGAAGCAAGAAGAAATTTTATTGTTAATCGTTTAAACCGTATGGGTCTATATACTCCAATGCCTAAAGGTGCATTCTATGTATTCCCTAATATTACTTCTACTGGATTATCTTCTTATGAATTCTGTACAAGATTATTAAAAGAAGAAAAAGTATGTGTAATACCAGGAACAGCATTTGGGCCAAGTGGTGAAGGACATGTGAGGATTTCTTATGCTTATAGCTTGGAAGAATTAAAGATAGCATTAGAAAAAATAGAACAGTTTATCAGCAATTTGAAGGCAAACTCTTAATGAGTTTGTTTTTCTTTTTTAAAGAAACTAGAAGATTTTCAAACAAATAAAAAAACATTATGTAAATTGTAAAAAATATCGAATATTACGCCATTTTTAAGCATTTTTTTGTTTACAAGAAGGGTAATAACTGATAGAATCTTTAAGCGAGTAGAAAATATATTCTGCTCCTTGCCAGTAATGGCCGTATAGTCCAAAAGGAGGTGTAGACATGAGAACATATGAAGTTATGTATATCATCAAAGCTTCTCTAGAAGAAGAAAAACGTACAGCCCTAATCGAGACAATTTCAGGCATCATCACTAAAGAAGGTGGAAAAATTGTTAAGACTGATGAATGGGGAATGCGTGATTTCGCTTATGAAATCGATGATATGACAAAAGGTTACTATGTAGTAACATTATTTGAAGCTGAAAATGAATGCTTAAAAGAATTCGATCGTTTAATGCGTATCAATCCTAATGTCGTTCGTTTCATGACAGTTTCAAGAGATGACCTTTCATCAAAGGAGTCTAAGTAATGATTAATCGAGTTGTACTTGTAGGAAGACTTACACGTGATGTGGAAGTCCGCAAAACAACTAATGGATTATCAGTAGCGTCATTTACTGTTGCGTGCGACCGTAGACAAAGAAGAGATGCTCAAAATCAACAATCAGCGGACTTTATCAGTTGTGTTGCTTGGAGACAAACAGCAGATTTCTTAGGGCAATATGCTCGTAAGGGTGCACTAGTAGGCGTAGAAGGAAGAATCCAGACACGTAACTACGATGGACAAGATGGTAGAAAGGTTTATGTAACGGAAGTATTATGTGATACTGTTCAGTTATTAGAAAGTAAGTCACAATCACAAAATCGTGATTATAACAACTCTCAAGTAAGTGACTATCCAATCAACGATACAAATTCTTTCGATACAGCATCTAATGATCCATTTGGTAACAGTGATTTTGATACAGGCCCAAGCATGGATATTTCCAGCGATGACCTGCCATTCTAATTATTAAAATCAAAAGGAGAATAACATGGCATTCAGAAAGCAAAGAACTGGTGGTAAAAAAGTTTGCTATTTTACAAAAAATAATATCACCTATATTGACTATAAAGATGTTGAGCTATTAAAGAAATTTATCTCTCCAAACGGCAAGATTATTCCTCGTCGTGTAACAGGGACAAAAGCTAAATATCAACGTGAACTAGCTGTAGCAATTAAGCGTGCACGTCAAATGGCTCTACTTCCATATATAGCTGACTAATTAAAACCGCGTTATGCGGTTTTTTAATAGAAGAATATTTGAAATCTTGGATAAAAGAAAAATGGCTTGAATAAGCCATTTAATGTATCTATGGTGCCGATGAGAAGAATCGAACTTCCAACCTACGCGTTACGAGTGCGTTGCTCTGCCATTGAGCCACACCGGCATTAACAAAATCTATTATACTTTGACTTGATTGTATGAGCAAATGATTATTTCTTATACATCAAGTCTTTTTGTTGCTCTCTTTTTTAATAAATTCCAATTAGACTGCCCAACACTTGATAAGTGTTAAGTATACAGTAACTATGTTTGTTCAAGTATGAACCATTTTCAATATAGAAACAGAATACTGGCTGTATCTTAATTTTGTGATAATCTTAATAGCATTAAAAGTGTGTTCTTCTGATTTACGGTTTAAACTCATAGAAAGAAATGGAGGGTGAACAGTAGGAAAAAATAATTTATCAGTTTATTAAATGCTGATATGTTGCGACCATTAAGTAGATTAATACTTTGTGGATACAATTCAATTGCTTCAAAGAGGAGGCATCAACACTATTATAAATTTTTTATATGTATATAATGAATATGTAAATGAAAAAGGAGATTCTGCGGGAATCAAGATTGTGGATGAAACAGATCCTGAAAAGACAGTTATTGCAGCTACTAAATCTGATTCAACAACTTCTTTGATTAATGAAGTGAATACAATTCTTGATGAATTAAGAGCAGATGGAACTTTGGCGGAATTATCAAATAAATATTTTGGTTATGATGCAACAAAGCTTCCAGAGTAAACAAAGATATGAAAAAAATGATTTTAGGAGTATTATCTCTATTTCTGTTAACTGCTTGTACAAGTGGTAGTGGACAAGTGGAAATGACACCTTCAACAGAACCAACAAATAACGTAATGACTGATTATGAAAAGGTACCTGAAGATAATGTCTTTTATACAAGTGACAAAGATGGTGTATTAAAACTGTTGGAACATGGTACAGGGGTTGTTCTTCTTGGTTTTAAAGAATGTCCATGGTGTCAAGCATATGCACCTTATCTTGATGAAGTGTCAAAAGAATATGATTTAAGAGTACTTTATTATGATGTTTTAGAAGACAGAAAAGAAAACACGGAATTTTATCAAACACTGGTGAATATTATGAATGAGCAGGGTGATGATATTACGGGATATGACAATGATGGTAACGCACGTATTTATGTACCTCTAGTGATTTATGTGGTAAAGGGAGAGATTGTTGGTTATGACAGTGAAACTAGTCAATTATCAACAGATGATATCTCAGTAGAAGATTATTGGACAGAAGATAAAGTTCAGGCATTAAAAGATAAACTTTCTGCATATAGTGAAAAAGTTAAAACAGCACAAGATGAAAATAACAGTCAAGGTTGTGATTTGTCTTGTGGTGATAAAAACTAATGATATTTACAATTTAGCTTTAATTCAGTATAATATTGGGGCATTAGCGAAAGGAGCACTTTCATGTTAAACGCTTTATTGATGATAGACGCTGCTCTATTAATTATCGTTACTTTATTACAGGGTGGTAAATCAAGCGGTATTTCTGGAGCTTTCACAGGATCCGGCGGATTAAACCTGTTTGCCAATACAAAAGAAAGAGGTTCTGAAAAAGTAATTTCAAACCTTACATTAGTTTTAGGTGTATTATTCTTTGTATTAGTTATAGCAATTCGTATAGTTGATTAATTTAAGCCGGTTATTTAACCGGTTTATTTTTATATTATGGTAAAATTTATGGAAAAATTAAATGAAAAGATTATAGAAATATTAAATAAATATCCTCGAGGATTATCTTTTAAAGAACTTGAAAAAGCACTAGATGTTAAGACTTCAAGTGATTTTGCTATACTTTCAAAGACAATGGACCAACTTGAAAGAGATTTCGTAGTTGTTCGTGAGAAAAGTAATGCATATCAATTAGCAGAACAAACTGGTTTTATAACAGGAGTTGTTCGTATCAATTCTAAAGGTGTTGGCTATATTGATTTAGAAGATGACCGCAGTATTATGATTGAACCTGAAGATCTTAATGGAGCATTAGATAGAGATACAGTCGTTGTAGGAATTAATAAGAGAACTTATAACTATGTTGTTAAAGCTGTTAGAAGTCATGCAATAGAGCACGCTATTGGTACTTTTGTGCAACAGAAAAATGGAGCTTTAAAGTGTGTTTTAGATG
>CAJJTI010000038.1 GCA_905194705.1 uncultured Solobacterium sp.
CAGAATTCGCAAGGTGGACGAATGTCACATTATTCAAAGGAGATGAAGAAAAAGTATGGACTTGATAAAAAAGATTGAAGAACATTATCTAATAAATTGGGGTGAGTGCACAGAGTATATTTTTAATGATAAAGAACCTATTCATAATTTGTTGCCATTTTTTAAAGTGCTGAAATTTAAACCCAATGAAAAAAGAAATTCATGGATATATGCAACTTGCGGGATGTCAGGGAAAGACAAAGAGCAAGGATTAGAATTATTTATACTAGCTCCAACCGAGAATAACTTTTTAATTAATTTGCTTGTAGCTATAGCACATTATTATGCTAGCGGAAATATGCTTGGTTTAGGACACATGGTTAATTTTGGCTGTGCTTGGTACGAAAACTCTAAATGTGACCATGGTTTAATTTCATTGCCTTACTTAGATGGACCAGAACTTGAGTGGTTAGAAACTAAATCTATGAACATTAGGTTTTTATGGCTTATACCAATAACTGAGGAAGAATTACGATATAAAAAAGAAAATGGCTTAGAAGCATTAGAAAATATATTTGAAGAAACTGAATTTAACTATATTGATCCATTTCGTGACAGTGTAGTATAAGGTTAACGTCATTTCAACAGACCCTGAAACAATGGAAACTTCTCCGAAAACTGTTCTTGAAACATACATAAGAGAAGATTCCAAACTAATTCACCTAGTTATAAATTGAAATACATCATGATAATCAAAATCCCAATGATCATTTTATGAAAAAAATCAAACTGATCATCGACTGGGTGGTAATTATAAAAAAAATCACCCTCACTATAATGAAGGAAGTAAAATTAATCGTGCTCAATGGCGTCAGCAAAAGAAAAATTATTGGAAAAATGAGTGGGATTCGGGAAGGTGGAAATAAATGAATAATTATAAGTATTTTAGTGATGTCTTAAAGAATGGATACTTCACAGAAACACCATGTCAGTTTTGTGGAGGTTCTGAACATTGTCTTGAAGGATCTTTTTTTGACAGAGATGACAATCTTGTATCTATATGTCTCAATTGCTTTGATAAACGAAAAGTAAGTGTAGATATTCCTAGCTATATAGCAGACAGAGTTGTAAAAAAACAAAATGAAAAAGTAACTGAATTGAGTTTTTGTCCACCTGTACCTTGGATTCAAAATAACGATTGGCCTGTTTGCTGTGATGATTATATGACATATATAGGTGAGTGGGAAAGGGAAGATTTTATCAAAAATTCTACAACCGGTGATGGATTGTCTTTACTAAAAGAACTTTTGATTGATGAACTAAAGAATAATGTTGAAAGTTACGAAGCACTTTGGGCGGATGTAGGATATGAAACTGCTGCATTTGTTTTTAAATGTTCAAAATGTGGAAATAAAGTGGTTGTATGTCAAGACTATTGAACAATTAAGAAACTATTCAGATTCTGCAAAGTAATGCTTTTTTCTATAGAAAAGTCGGCATAGAAAATTTTGTAGTATCTGCTGTGAAAACAAATTGAAAATCATTCTGTCGAGTTGACAGAAGAACCTGTTAAGGTTTATAATTTTGAGGTAGAAGATTTCCATACTTATCATGTTTGTACATTGGGCGTATTGGTGCATAATGCAAATGATTATGCAAATCCTCGTACACAAAATACATCTGATCTGGATATTCAAAAAATCAAGGAAACTAAATATGATGGAACAATAAGAACTGGTGGAAGAAGTGGAGGTTCAAGACCTCTTGAAGGCCAGCCGAATACCTATGTGAATACAGAGAGTGGACATAAATTGGTTTATGGGGCGGATGGTAGATTAAATTTGGATATTTCTACAAAGAGAGTCAAAGCAAGAGGCTATGATATTGCTCCGAACGGACACTTATATCCACGTGATATGAAATTAATTGGTCCTGTTCCAAGAGAATTATTAGAAAATCGGTGATTAAAATGAAAATATATAAAAGCATAGTTGATGAGAGGATACTACATGATTTCTCTAAAATACAGGGCAGGTCTTTAATGAATCATGTTGCTAATTCATACGATATTGAAACGGCAATTAGTTTTGCTAGTTTGTTTTGTCCAGAGATCATTGAAGTTGATGATTGTATATTTATTTCTGAGTTCTATAATGGAAATATCATGGAATTAAGGAAACTTTATAAAAATACTAAAGATATTGAGATGTTCGTCAATAGTTGGTCACTGCAAAGTTTAGTCAAAGAATGTGACGTTATAAATAGTTCAGGTGACTATATTGAGGAGTTTGCAAAGGCAATTCAGTATTTTTGGCAACTCAGAGTTAATTCGCTTTTCCCAAGCAGAGATATCGTAGTAGAAATTGGCGAAGAAATTATGGGCGAGGAAGGACTGACAGTTACGTTATATCAAAAAGGTCAGCCTAAGTGATGCAAAAAAATATTACAGTAAGACGTCTAATTAAAATATTTCACACCTACCGTGTTGACTTCTTTTGTGTGCTGGTACATAATTTTGGTAGAAAATATTCTCCTGCTAAGGACTTTAAGAGGGGTAGATTTTGATTTTAATAATACAAAACCTGCTGATACATCGGGTCAACACGATTTAATAGTAAAGTAATGATATAACGAGGTAATATTTTATGCAAAATGATATAAAAAAAGCGATGGAAGATATATACATAAACGGAAATACAGAATTATTTATTTCAAAGTGCAGGGACACAGTTGATTTTCTTGATGAACTATTGGAAAAAATAAAGACCAAATCTGAAAATGTTGAGAAGTTTTTTGATTTAAACGAGCCTTCTTCAGAGATTAGAATTGTTGTAAATAGGTGTTCTTTTTCAGAAGGTGAAATTGAATATGTTTCTCTGCTGCAAATAAACAAAATAGTTAAGTACTTCTATCTTCAAGATGAATTTTCTATTGACAGTCCAGATCCTGATGGAATGGATTCATATCTTGCTGGATTCAGAAATGAGCCGTATAGTAAAAAGCAATTTGATATCGACGAAATGATTTGCAATTATCTCACAGAAAAAGGTTATTCAAGATTATATATTAATGATATGGACGAAGTATATCCAGGTATAAAAAAGTTTAAAGACAGAGAAGAAACTAACCAAATGACTGTGGGAAATGCGTTGTTTATGGATATGTGGGAATTATGTAACAGTGATTAGATATTAGTTACGCAGATAACTCAAAGTTTCCAACGGTGTATAATTTTCAGGTGGAGGATTTCTATACTTATCATGTTGGTTGTTTTTATGTGTTGGTGCATAATGCTGATTATAATCAATCGCCCAAAGAAATAATGGCTGAGCGTACTAAGGGCTTGGACACTCGGGAACATTCCTCTAAATATAAGCAGATTAGTGCCAAAGAAAAGGCGAGATTAAAGGTTAAGATTCGAAATAGAACAATAACTAAAGACGAATATAAAACATTACGTTGGAATGAAAAGATGGCTACTAAACGTCGAAATGGTGTAAATAAGTTTTGAAAACAGGAAACGAGTCCGGCTTCAAAATGGTCAAAATGGTACTCAGACTGGTCACCTAAACAAAAGGCTGATATTCTTAAAGGTAAACGTCCAAAGCATAGTGGAAAAACTATACAAGGGCACCATTCTTATAGCGTATCCAAATATCCTCACTTAGCTGATAAGGGAGAGATAATATATACTGCCACTTTTAATGGCTGGCTTGGTGGCAATTTCCGTAATAGTTTGCCAGGAGAACCCATTAAAACAATAATTGATTTTTAAGGAGATTACTATGAGAACTGTAGGCTTAAAACTGGAGAGTTCAGTATTCACAGCTACTATGGCTAAAATTATACGTAAATATCAAGAATTACCCATTTCACAAATCAAACAAATTGTTTCAAACAACGATTATGTGTATAAGTGTGATATTATACGTGCAAACGGAATAAAGACACTTTTACACGTAAAAAAAGATTTGTCCAAAGAAGGAATAAATAGCTATATCTATGTAGAGGGAAAGCTAACAAGTGAAGAATATCTGAATAATTTACTTGTATCATACAAGCAGACAGAAGAGCAAGTTGAGGAAGAAATGGACAGAGAAGCATTATTAGAAGATGATGAGTGAATCTAGTTTCTATTTATGAACTTAGGCTTTATTATTGAACGCAAATCAGCGGAGCTATCACATTTGTAATGGGAGGCTTTGACACTCTCGCATTAGGTTCAAAGATATTGTTTGGTGACAACTGGTTTAGTGACTTTAATGCGGCTTTGCATGAGAGTTCTATATACAATGTAGCTCAGACGACTATAGCAAGTGTAGCTGTTTTTACCGGCGGAATGAACAGCGGATTTAACAAGGCAGCTAACAGTGCAGGAGTTAAACCGTCATGTTTTGTGGCGGGAACGCTTGTCATGGCGGTTGTCGGAATGGTTGCCATAGAAAAGATAAAGTCAGGAGATAAAATCATTTCAACAGATCCTGAAACAATGGAAACTGGTGAAAAGACCGTCCTTGAAACATACATAAGAGAGGTAACTACTCTTGTTCATCTTACAGTAAACGGCAAAGAAATCGTTACAACTGTTGACCACCCGTTTTATGTAAAAAATCAAGGCTTTATTAAAGCAGGAGAACTAATAGTTGGTGATGAACTTCTTGATGTAAACGGAAATGTTCTTTTAGTTGAAAAATTTAATGTTGAGTTGACAGATGAACCCACTACAGTGTATAATTTTCAGGTAGAGGATTTCCATACTTATCATGTTGGTGAAATTGGTGTTTGGGTTCATAATGCAAGTTGCAAGGTTAATAAAAAAGTAGGAGAAAATTATGATCAAAGGTTTTGAAGACGCATTCACTGATTTACAGTCAGAATTTGTTTCGTTATGTATGGAATATACCAACGAAAGTGTTGATAAAATATATATTTATATTTATCAAGATACATCGCAGAAAATGTTCAATGCTATTTTTGTTAAAGGAAAGAGAGTTATACCTGCTGGGAATTTTGCCGATGATGAGGCCTCTGACGAGTTTTTATCGATCGGAATAAAAGATATTGACAAACTGGTTGAATTGTGCGATATGTATCAATGCAAAGGTCCTAATGAATATAAGTTGGAGTTTGATGTTGCTACTCATAAATTCGATGCATCCTACCGTTATGATAACTATACCAAGAGTGGAATATCACCTGTGTCGGAATTGATGAGTTGGTATGAAGAAATTAAAGAGAAATATGGCAAATAATCAATCGATGTTCAGAATGTGATGAGGCGATAAAAGGGAATGTTTAAAAATTTTTTTAAATTTGTTGGTGAAAACAAGAGTTGCCGTTCAATTAAAGACTTTATCAATGCTGTCTCTGGTAAAAGTTATTTAAACGGAATGTATAGATTCTTTGAAAAAAATGATATTGATGAGTGGAATGATATTGTTGGTGACTGTTTTCCTAAATATAAAGATACTTTTTCAGTTTTAAGTTATGATTGGATGGGTCGTATATTTGCTTTGAAAAAGAAAACGAATATGGTGATACTTTTTGAACCTGGCACAGGTGATGTTTATGATACCGATGCCGATATAATAAAATTCCATGATGAACTCATTTCCCAAAATCCTATTGAGTGTCTTGTGTCGGACTTGTTTGAATATTGGTATAAAGCAAATGACTACAAACCTCTGGCCTATAAGGATTGTGTCAGTTATAAAGTGCCTCTGTTTTTAGGTGGTAAAGACGAACTGGATAACCTTGATATATGCGATATGGAAGTATATTGGGAAATAATGATGCCATTAATGAATCTTTAACCAATATACTTACGGAGGTGTAAAATTGCCAAGCAACCAAGAAAAAGTTTCACCAGATGCCAAAGCGAAAAAAGCTGTTAATTCAGTATATGGCAAAAAAACTGACCCGATATATGGATACGAAGTTGATACGCTGGAAGCTGATCATATTATGCCTCTAAAAGAAATAACTGAACAGTCAGGACTTGATCAGTTGAGTTTTGAAGACCAGAAAGCAATTGCAAATTTAGAAGAAAACTTTATGGGACTTGGAAAACGAACAAATGCATCTAAAGGTGCTAAATCTATCAGTGCTTGGTCGGGACATTCAAAGTTAGAAGCAATCTCTGAAGAAGCACAACAGTTTTTAAATCAAAAAGATGAAGCTGCTCGTGCAGCTATTGCAAAAGCAATAAGTGAAAGGTTAGGAAAGAAATGAATACTTATACCAAAGAGATTAACGGAATAAAGTATACAATTAAAGTTGATGATATGCTTTACTTTCAATCACAAGCATTATGGAGAGCAATATCTGATATTCCTGTTGGTAGATTAAAAGACGGATTTAAAATTCAAATTGGTTTTTCCTTATATATTTTGCAAAAGGCAATCAGTGGTTATTGTATAGTTACACCTGATTATGAGTCAACACCATTCTTAAAAGTTACTGAGGATTTAACACTTGCTTTTTGGATTCAAATGGAACAGTTGGATATGTTACAAAAATATCATATTAATGGTGAAACAATTAGATTTGATGATAAAATTGCTGTTGCTAAAGGTTCTATAGTTAAACCCAAAATTTGTTTACAAAGATTTAGAGATTTAGGTGGCTCAGGTTGGTGTGTGAATGAGATATTTCAAAATAAAGATGGTAAATTCTCAAACGTTGATACTACGGAATACGAATCAATTTATGCTTATCAATTATTAAATATACGTCCCTCCGTCTTAAAGGCGCTTATGTTGCCGTATGACTATATAGTAGTCATTGACGAAGATGATATAATTGAGCTTTTAAATGAAAAGGATGAAAGTATTATTACAAAAAACAGTCCTTGAAACATACATATGAGAAGATTCTAAGCTTATTCATTTGGTGATCAACGGCGAAGAAATTGTTACAACTGAAACCCACCCGTTTTATGTGAATGATCGTGGCTTTGTCAACGCAGGGGAACTAATAGTTGGTGATGAACTTCTTGATGTAAACGGAAATGTTCTTTTAGTTGAAAAATTTAATGTTGAGTTGACAGAAGAACCTGTTAATGTTTATAGTTTTGAGGTAGAAGATTTTCATACTTATCTTGTTGGTGGTTTTCGCATACTTGTACATAATGCAGGGGATGCATATAAACGTCCATCGGGTTATCGTAAAGGCGTTAGTGATAAAACATGGGAAGAAGCAAAGGCGAATTCTCCTGATGAAATTGTTCGTGATCCTAAAACGGGAAAACCAATTAACCCCAATGAGCCTTGGAATATGGGGTATAAACCTGGTTATGAGTTTAGAAAACATCGAGCAAGTGCACAGGAACGTGGTATAGACAGAAAACAGTTTTTAGATGAACACAATGATTCGTCCCACTATCGCCCAGAACTTCCAAGTTCAAATAGAAGTCATTCTTGTAAAGATATGACAGATCAATATTTAGGACCATGATTTTAGATTATTTGTCATAAGCTTGAATTGGTAGTTAAATAACTATTATTGCATTAGTTGGTATTTAAAGTATGTATATAACAACATAAATTTTTGGAGGTGCAATATGGAAAATATGCAAAACAAAAAAGAGATTTTTAAAATCATTCACGAGGCCGTAAAACTAACACCGAAGGTTATTTCATATTCTGATGAAACCGAAAGTCATAAGATCGATATATACATTGGTGAAAATAGGCCAGATGTTGGTCTTACAACATATTCAACTATTGGTTTGTCAGAGTATCCAATAGAAATTGTGGATAGACAAGGAAGAGAAATCAGGGTGGAATTTATAGGTATGTGCACGAGTGAGTTCACAAGTTTTCCTAATATATTAGCGTCCTGTGCGTTCAATATTATCAAGGATCATTATTCGTACACTCCTGGGATGGTGAACATGAATGTTATTGATGATTATTATAAAAACTTAGAAATGAGGCATATTTATTACACTATCCCGTCATACTGGGAGGATTTGCAAGGCCATCTTATTGACGGTCATATAGTAAACTGGCTGTTTGCAATACCTATCTCGGACAATGAACTGGATTATTTAAACGAAAATGGTGTAGACGCTTTTGAAGACTTGTTGGAAAGCAATGATACTGAGGTATATGATTTGTATCGAAGGTCTATCATCTAAATGACACCCTATTGTGAACAGCGAAGAAGTCGTTACAACTGTTGACCATCCGACCACCCGTTTTATGTAAAAAATCAAGGCTTTATCAAAGCAGGAGAACTAATAGTTGGTGATGAACTCCTTGATGTAAGCGGAAATGTTCTTTTAGTTGAAAATTTTGATGTTGAGTTGACAGACGAACCCACTACAGTGTATAATTTTCAGGTGGAGGATTTCCATACTTATCATGTTTGCACATTGGGCGTGTTGGTGCATAATGCGGGAAAGAATTACGCTTCCTTAGAACCAGATAAGTATACTGAACTTACACAATCGGAGGTAAAGGATATATTAAAAGAACGAGGATTAGATGAGCAAGCAGCTCAGAATCTTATAGATTCGTTTGATGGACCTATTTATAAAAGAGAAGGTTTCGAAGGGGAAGCATTTACGATTACGGAATCAAATGCCGGAGAAGCATCTGGAGTATTTGTTACAAGAGAATCTGCAGGTATAACTCATACAGAAAGAATTAATAACTTGGCACTGCCGCCGAATAATACTGCGATGGCTGAAAGCACAGTGCAACTAACAAGATCGCAGATTTTGCTTGAGGGAAAGGTAGCTGCACAACCTGATTGGGCAGTTATTGCTGATGATGGTATACCGAGGAGCGGTGGCGGTTGGCAAGTTGTTACTGACGGTGGAAAATACAATGGTGCGATTGAGAGGTAAATCTAAAATGAAAGATAAATTACTTAAATTACATGACTATCTATTAAGTAATGGTTATATAAAAGATGCCGATAGAATATACAGTATACTTGAAGAATATGAAAATGAAAATAAATTGTCCGATCTTTCCGCTCAAAAACTGATTGTTATGTGTAATCCGAAATATCTTGGAAACTATTATATTCGTGAATTTGATGATTTATACAAATGGTGGAATTTTCTGGCTGAGATTGTTTCGGGTATTAGATAATAATTTTAATATATATCAGTTGACCACCCGTTCTATGTAAAAGATAAGGGCTTTATCAATGCAGGTGAACTTAAAATTAATGATGAGCTCCTTGATTCTAACGGTAACATACTTTTAATTGAAAATTTTGCTATTGAGTTGACAGAGAAACCTGTTACAGTGTATTATTTTCAGGTAGAAGATTTTCATACCTATCATGTTGGTGAGTTTAGAATACTTGTACATAACGCAGATTACAAAATTACATTATCAAGAGAAAAGTATCCAGAGTCTGCAAAACACATTGAGGATGCAATAAAAAATGGTCAGCCGAGGGAACTTACAATAAATAGAAGTGTAGCAAAATCTAATATAAAAGCGTCACTAAAGGCAATTAGCAAAGTTTCAGGTAAGGATTTGGATGAGTATCCTTTTGCAATGTGTAAAGAAGGAGGCAAAGGGACTCATGTTCGTGCAATCAAAAGATCCGATAATAGAGGTTCGGGTTCTTTTATTGGGCATAAACTAAGGGGTCTCCCCGATGGGGGTACATTTGAAATAATAATTGTTGATTAATGGAGGTTAATGAAAATGCAGGAAAATAATAAATTGTGGTTAGAGATCAAGGAAATGTTTGAAACGTCACAGACAGAGGTAACGATATTTAATGGTGCTGGGTCAGACAGTGCTAAAATATGTGATATGCTTAGAGTAACTTCTGCGTCTGCTATGGGTGCTGTCATACTGAACACATCAGGAGTTGTATTTGATGATTGGATAAGACTTTATGGCGGTGATACATCTGATAGGGTAGGCATATCTAAAATAAATTTGCTGTCTAAAAACGGTACACCTGAGAGGGTCAAACAAATGCTTATCGTTGCCACTGATGTTGTGGGCGGTATATTTGCGATCAATTCAGGCAAATTTGATGAGGGCATAGGCGATGTGTGGTATTTTGCTCCTGATACTTTGGATTGGGAAGACCTTGAGTTAAGATACTCTGAATTTATTGCCTGGCTCGCTCAGGGGAATATAGATGAATTTTATAGTTCAATGAGGTGGACAAATTGGAGAGAATCTGCAAAGAATGTGGAATTTGATAAAGCCATTTTGATATATCCGTTTCTTTGGTCCGAAGAAGTTAACATTGAAACCGCGTCAAAATCAATAGTTCCATTTGACGAGTTGTTTGCTACAAACATGGAATATAGAGAAAAGTTTGGCATTGGCGATTAATAGATCTTAATTGGAGATTAATTTCTGAACTAATAGTTGGTGATGAACTACTTGATGTAAATGGAAACATTCTTTTAGTTGAAAATTTTGATGTTGAGTTGACAGAAGAACCTGTTAAGGTGTATAATTTTCAGGTAGAGGACTATCATACTTACTATGTTGGTGAGAATGGGGTTTGGGTTCATAATGCAAATTGCAAGTTGATAAAAAATGATGACGGTACATATGATGCTGAGCTATCATATAAAGAGGATTGGACACCAGAGCAACGAGCAGAAGCCGATGCAAAATGTAAAGCTTTATCGGATGCTGATACTGTAAAAACTAAGGTTGAAAGAAATGATTCTCCGTCTGTAGAATATAAGAAGGCATTTGGAAAAGATTCGATACCAGCTGGCAAAGATATTGATCACACAATAGATTTACAACTTGGCGGAAATCCTGATGTAAAAGTTAATGGAAAGCCTTTGGATAAAAGTGTAAATAGGAGTCTTGGCAAACAAATAGGCTATTTGATTAAAGATTTTGATTACGGTACAATAATAAGGAAATTTACAATGGTCAATCGACAATAAATTATTGAGGAGTGTTAATTCATGTACGAAAATTTTAACGAATTCATTAAGAATAATGAAAAATTGGATATTAAAAGCGAAAGAGAGTTTTTAGAGGTTTATAATGGTAAATCATTCTTAAATGGGCTATACAGAATCCATAATCTAGAAGATAGAGAAAAATGGAATGAAATAATAGGTAAAACATTTCCGCCAGCAATGGGAAAAATAATGGTTTTTGGCTATGATTGGCTAGGACGGAGTTTTGCAATTTATAATGAGACGGATACAGTACTGATGTTTGAGCCAGGAACAGGTGAAGCCTTTGATACTGATTTTAACTTTTATGACTTTCACAATAAAGAAATTCCCACTAATCATTTGGTATGCTTAGCTTCAGAGTATTATGAAAAGTGGCGTAAGGCAAATAACAATTATATTTTACCGCATAACAAGTGCGCAGGTTACAAAGTACCGCTATTCCTAAATGGAAAAGATGTGGTGGAAAATCTTGAAATATCTGATATGGAAGTATATTGGGAAATAATGATGCCATTGATAAATCTTTAACTAGTTACTTACGGAGGAATAAAAATGCCAAGCAACCAAGAAAAAGTCTCACAGCTTTTAGATACTATTAGGAGTTGTAGTAAAATACAACTGTATAAACTCTGACTATTATTGAGAGCAAAGACGATTTTTACGACGAGTACTACTAAATGAAGCCTGAATGTGAAAAAAGCCGTTGGTAGAAATTCAAAGACGGCTGCAAAAAAGTCGGCGAGTGGTGTAAGAATCATTGGAAAGAGTTAGTTATAGGCGCTATATGTATTGTTATTGGTGCTGTTTTAACCGTATTGACAGGTGGCTCATTTTTAGCAGCACTTGGTATAGGATTTAAGGCAGCTGCAATGGCAGGGTTTATATCTGGTGGGATTAGTGTGATGAGTTCACTGATAGTTTCGATTTTCAGTGGAGATAGTTTTAAAACGATTTTGGAAAAAGTGTTAAGATCATTTGTAGATGGTTTCGCTAGTGGATTTATGTGGGGTGGAATTTTTGCTGGTGGTGCGCAGACAATATCTGCAATATTAAAATTTTCTAGAAGCGGTACATTGATATCTGGCGGTGAACAACTGCAATTATTCAAACCAAATAATTTCTCAGGTAAAACTTTGGGTAAAATAAAAATATGGTCTCCAAACGGACTTAATAACCCTAATTCTGGTGGAACATTATTTAAAATTGGAAAAACTTTCAGATTGGATTTTGAGGCTGGAAAACAACTTTTTCATACGCATATTACATATAATTTATACAATAGTATGCCTAATTTCATGAAATCCACGAAATGGATATTTGATCCCGCTAAACGTGATGTACATGTTAGATTGACTTCAATATTAGGAGGAGTAATAGGTGTTACGCAGAAAGAATGATCAAAAGAAAAAAGTGAAACAAGCATTTATAGATGGTGATGTTTCTACAAAGTTATTAACAAAAATAATTAAGCTAGCATCATCTTTTTTCTTTCTTGAAATTTGCGATATTTGCAAGAATGATGAATTAACAAAAATTATTACTAATTCTAAGCAAACATATGCATCATTGATAACTAAAAACGAAAATACCGATATTGTTATTGTAGCAAATAATGACTTTTTTAATATATCTGTCAATTTATTGTTTAAAAGCTTATGTGAAACTATAGTTATATATTTTCCTTTTGAAAATATTACGTTTCAACAATTTCTTTATAATTGTGAACCGTACTCAAACAATCCGCAAAAATCAGCTATTATAAAAGGTCTATGTTATATGATCTGTACATGGGTAACAAATGAAAATAGATTATATTTTCATTTTGATAATTTTAAGGGTATAGAAACGTTTGAAAAAATTAAAACGTTAATTTGAAACAATTATATAAATTTAATTTTTACCACAAATTCATTAAGAAAAATTGAATCTTTTGAATAACATTAATGAATACATTTCCGATGTTGTGACTATTGACCAAAATGCGGCCGATGCTATCAATAAGAGCAAAGATGATTTTTACGATAAGTACGAATACTTAAAACCGGATATTGAAAAAAGCTGGTTGGAAGAGAAATGGGATAGTGCTTGTGAGTGGTGCAAGGAAAATTGGCAGTCAATAGTTAGTGTGTTTGTGACTATTGTCATTGTTGTCGGTATTGTTATATTGAGTATTTCAACATTTGGAACAGCAATTCCAGTAATTGCTGTTGGTGTAGTTGGAGCAATCGTAGTCATTCCAGGTCAATTAATTAGTGTTATTATTTCATGTGCGATAACAGGCGATTGGGATGGTAACTGGCAATCATATATTGGATCAGCGATAGGCGGTTTTGCTGGCGGTGTTTTATTATTGCTTACTAATCCAATTGCTGCTTGTTCAGCAGAGGCGACAATATCAACGTTTTTTTGGCGAAAATCTTGGAAATATCACTGGGGGACAAAAATGATCGACTTTTGAAATATTATTTGATACTGGTTTAAGCACAGGAACAGCGGCTTTTTTTAGTGTTGCTTTAAGTAAAATTACTGGAAAGCTTTCAAAAACTCTTTCGAAAAAAATTCCGGTGTTCAAAAGACTTTCAGGCATAAATAGCTATGATGCTTCATTTAAAATGGTAATAACAAAATTAAAACAGGGAAGTATTAAAAAATTTCATTTTAAAACAGTTAGAAATGGTGTAATTTCAGGATTTTCTGGAGGTGCATTGGAAAATATAGCAAGTGGTTTTTTTCGATGAGATTAAGGAATGGTATGACGAATGGAGAGAGTTGTCACAAAATTAATAAGAAATGAAGAAGGTCTGATCAATGAAATCAAAATCGAAATTTACTGTGAAGATACCGTCAGAGATTTATAAAGGTGAAGTTTTTATAACTGCTTTTTTCATTGTTTTAAACGTAATGTATACAATTTATGGTAATCCTCCACATTTCTCTATGTATATTTCAACAATATTATTCGTTTTTATTCCAATAGCTATTTCATTATTGTGGATAAGAAAATTAAAAATTGTAGTAAGTGGCAGCAAAATAACCGTTAGGAAGATTTTGGGATTCAAATATAGTGTGGATGTTTCAGAAATAACAAAGATAAAATGGATAATTAATGATACTAGATTAGGGGTTAATGAAAAAATTTTAATTTATGTGAACTCTGAGCATTTTGCTGTTGAAACTCTTATGGACGGATTTGAAATAATGTCAGAATATCTTTTGAAAAATCCTGATTTCTTTTTGTCATTTTCTCATCCTCCTCACATAGTTTCGCACAAAACACGCACACCAAAAACAGACATGTTAAAGCATGTCTATGTGCTGTTTGATTTTCGCTTGTGTTTCCTTGGGATTTGAATGTAAAACGGAAAGAAATAATATACGTCCGTTTTACTGTATGAATTCTCAGAATGAGAAGAATGAAAAAATGTATATTATGACACTATTAAAACAGAATGGAACAATCCCGTCCCTCTCTGCGCCTTCCATCTTCCATTCCGAGAGCTACAACTTCGCCCATGAGAATCACAACTGTCCATTCTGTTCACCTGCCTTTTTTCTTAAAATATTTTTTTCAACCCGGCCATTATAACGTCCCCGGCCGGGTATGTCAACC
>CAJJTI010000039.1 GCA_905194705.1 uncultured Solobacterium sp.
ATATATATTATACATCCACTAAAACGAATATTCTCCTAGCTATCAGTGAAAATATACTGTAGTTTGTTTCATTCTTGTCATAATAAAAAGTCATAATCATCGTGAAAATTTGACAATTATGACCAATTATTTATTGTATTTGAATAATATTAGAAATCAGAATAATATTGATTAAACTTAAATTGGATTGCATCAGATTTATAATAAGATCTTGTATATTCGACAACTTCGCCTTTTTTTGTTCTACCTAAATATTCAAAATAAAACACAGGTGTATTTTTATCGATATTTAAATATTTCGCTTCTTTTTCAGGACATTTCATGATTGTAAGTTTTTGCCTGAAATCTACAGAAAGACGATTATATTTTTTCATATAATCATATAAAGAAAGTATACTAAAATCTTGTTCATCAATATGTGGAAAGTATGTTGCAGGAACATAAGTATATTCAACTAATACTGGTATATCATTCATGTAACGAACTCTATGCAAAGCAAATATAGGTTCATCTGGACTAATTCTAAGTCTTCTCGCCATTGCTGTATATTTATAAATTAAACTGGTAAATATTACTTTTGAGTAAGATAACACACCACGATTTTTCCCTATAGCAGTAAAACCACTACTAGCTAAAGATTCACCGTTTGAACCCAATGTAATTTTATTTATTCTATCCGTAACAAAAGTGCCTTTTCCTTGAATTCGATAAACATATCCAAGTTCTTCCAGGTGATTAATTGCTTTAGTAACAGTAAGTCTATTTACACCATACTTTTCAGCATATTCTCTTTCGCTAGGTAACTTTTGATTTGACAAGTAGGTGTTATCATCTATATTACTAATAATTTCATCTTCTATTTGTTTATATATTGGTAATACTTTCATTCGTCACCTCTCAAAATAATATAAATCTATAAGCATAGTGTTTATGCTGTATTCAAATAACCTGTTTTCAAAGTCATAATTGAAGCTATATTCTTTTACAACTGGAGATTTTTCTTCAATTTCCAACAAACCACTTTCTTCTTTAGTCGCTTCTACAACTCGAAGTTCTGATTCTGATCGATCTATTTGAATGCCATAGTATTGCTTTATCGTCTCATATAGTGAATCATTGATAAACTCATGTTTGTCTAATCCCGGAAAATAATCAGCAATCAAGAAACTTTTCTCTATCATTGCTTTTTTATCTTCTATTTTTCTTACTCGTTTGATTAAAAATAAATCTTGTCCAATATATATACCTGTTTTTTCAAAAAGTTCTTTATTGGCTTTAATCTTTGTGATTTCAGCTATTTCGACATCAAAAAAATATCCATTTTTATCTAATAAATCTTTTGTAGATGAAAAGAAACTGATATTTCTCTTGATTCTTTTCCTGCTGACATAATGTCCACTGTTTTTTTTCGCCCATATAATTCCTTCATCTTTTAATATTTGCATACTTGAACGAATAGTCATTTTCTGGACGTTAAATTTTTTGCATAATTCTAATTCAGAAGGCAGTTTATCCCCCTGTTTATAAATTCCTTCATCAATTAGTAATCTAATTTCATCCGCAATAATTGCGTCTTGGTTAATTCCTTTCATACACAACTTATCCCTATTTATTAATAGGTTATAAACTTGCCTCCTTCCCTTAGTTACATTAGTTATTTTATCAAATAATCACTTCATTTTACTTCTTATATTGTCATTAAAGTGTTTATACATCGGGTGTTTTTGCCAACGGTTCAAATCTGTTGTGACTGTATTTGAAAGTAATTGGAATAATGGTAAGTACACAAATGGCAATAGTTCATGCTTTACATTTACATTCACGATAAATTGTGTAGCATCCTCTTCTTTTTCTCCACATGCTGCAATGTAATAAGTTGCACATCCAATAGATTTAACAGCGTTATATATTTCTTTTAAACGAATGCTAGTCTGATCATTTCCGTCTATTACAAATACAGTATAAGTTGGATCAAGTTGTAAATTAGGTCCATGTAGGAATTCTTCGGATTCATGCGCACTTGTTGGAATATGAACGGTTTCCCCAATCTTTAAAGCAGCTTCACTTGCAATACCAAAGCATGTTTCGTTACCGAGAACATAACATTGTTTCATTGTTGTTAAACGAATGTAGTTATTTTCGATAAACTTCTTTGTTTTATCAATTACTGTTGGATAATAAGAAATAGCATTTTCTATATCTTTTATTTCTTGATTGAACATTTCATCATTATCTTTTCCAATATATAATGCAAATAATTCTAAGAATAAAATTAATGTAACAACTCCTTTAGTTACATATCCTACTTTTTCTTCACCAACACCATAATCAATTACTATATCTGCGTAATCTTTTAAAGATGAATTGACATTACCAGTTACACCAACTGCTAATTGATTATTTTTTTTCAAATACTCTAATGCTTCAATAGAATTAGTTGATTCTCCACCTTGAGAAATAACCATATAGAATGTGTCATCTTTAACTGTTCTATAATTTGTAAATGTATATGGAGATATTAATTCGACATCTACTTTAGATACTCTTTTCATATATGGTAAAGCACTTAATGCTGAATTATATGAAGAACCTGAAGCTACAATACAAATATTTTTCTTGTTTGTTGATTTATAGATATCAACTATTTCTTTTACTAATGAATCTCTATTTTTTAAATTATCATGAAGTGTTTTAGGACTTTCTAAAACATAAGTTTCCATTGTTTCTTTCATATGTGACCTTTCTAACCAAAATAGGTAGGGACTATTTGTCCCCACCTATAATTGGATCAATTTTTAATGATTGTTTAATGAACAATTACACACAAACAACAAATATTTATATTAGTAATCAAATTGTCTATAATATCTTCTGAAGGCTAGTGAGTGGCCAGTATGATGTTCGAAATGACTAGCTAAACGACCTGTCAAAATTGTTTCTGCTACCATTGGGCTACATAAATCTGCAAATTTGTCACTTACTCCTTCAAGTTTATAATCGTTCAAATCAATAATCACTTTCTTTTCAGCATATTGATTTAAGAATTTTTCAACTCTTTCATCAAGTGGTCTGCATTCACCAACACCTTTTAATAAGAATACACATGTATCTTCATCAACAAGTTCCAAACTTCCATGGAAGAATTCTGGAGAAGAAACAGCTTTTGTACGAATCCATTGCATTTCTTCTAAGATGCACATTGTGAACATATATACGTCACCCCATACTGTGCCAGAGCCAATCCACATTAGATATGGTTCTTTATATGTCTTTTTAGCAATTGTTTCCGCTACTGGATCAAACTTTTCTTTAACTTTAATTAAAGATTCATGAACGTGTGTCATGTTTTCTACAAATTCATCATAATCCTCGAATTCGCCTCTTAGATTTAATAACTTTAATACGATATAGTAGAATGATAAATATGTATTTTCAACACCAGATGTATCCATTGTGCATAGATAATCTACACAATCACATAATGGAGTACCTTCTTTAGTAATAGCTACTACTTCGATACCTCTTTCTTGGCACCACTTAGCTACTGCAACAGTTTCTTTTGTGTCACCAGATTTAGAACCTGTGATAACGATAGAATCTTTATTTAGCTGTGTATTTCCTTTTAGCATTAACTCTGCAGCGTTTACTACATATGTTGGTAAAGCTGTTTTTGTTTCGATAGCTGCCTTTAATGATGTGAATTCAGCAGTTGTTCCACCAACACCTGTGAAGAAAATACTCTTTACATTACGATCATACAATTTTTGAGCAATCGCTTCTAGTTCGCCTCTTTTTGATTGAACTAGATTACCCATTGCCATATATTTTTCTTTTTCAAAACCAAGCATCTTTTTGTCCTCCTATACTATGCTGTAAAAATTCCTAACCAAGCGCCTATTATTCCGACAAGCATTAATGTGAATGTTAGTGGTAATGGTTTCATACCTTTCTTTAATAGCCAATATACTAAACCGAAGATTCCAAGTGGAACTAAACCAGGTACGATACCATCCAAAATAGTTTGTAATGAACTGGCTGTTTCACCAATACCAATTGGAATATTTAAATTTAAATAAACCATTTCAGCTGTCATAGATCCAGCAACCATTAACCCCACAATTGCTGCACCATATGTTAATAATTGCATAGAACCAGATTCATCTAATTTCTTCAAGAAATCTGTTCCTAAGTTATAGCCTAGGAATACACCTGCATATCTCATTAAGAAATGAGGAACGTTGAATATTGCTAGATATAGAATTGCACCCATGATGCTTCCTTGAACAGCAAGAGAAACACCAATACCTGTTGCTAATACTCTTAATGTACCCCAGAAGAAGCTGTCACCAATACCAGCGATTGGACCCATCATAGCTGTCTTAACTGTTGCAATCTGAGTTGTATCAAAGTTTTCATTCTTTGCATTTTCTAATTCTTGAGCTGCTGTAATACCTAATGGGAATGTAATGATAAATGGAGTAGTATTATAGAATTCCATATGTCTTACCATTGCATCTGTAAGTTTTTCAGGATTATCTTTGTAAACTTTTTTAAGTATTGGTAATATTGCATAGCAATAACCTAAGCTCATTTGTCTTTCATAGTTCCAAGTAGCTTCCATTGGAATAGAACGATAATATACTTTCTTTAAATCCTCTTTTGTAATCAGATTATCTGGATCAGGATTCATTATGTTTGTTAATAGATTAAAATTCATCGAAATCGCCTCCTGTTGAAGTTACTTTTTGCATGTCAGCCATACTCTTTTCAATTCCAACTAATACAATCGCAAGAATTACTGCGAAGATTGCTACACCTGTTGTTCCAACACCTAGTAATTTAACTGTAAAGAAGCCTAGGAAGAAGAATACAACGACTTTTCTGTTCATAATCATTTGCGCTAACATCGCAAAACCTAATGCTGGAAGTAATCCACCAGCAATACCAATTCCATCGATAACGAATTGAGGTAATAAATTAATTAATGAAATAACTGCATCTGAGCCAAAGTAGAATGCTAATGGTGTAATTGGAAGGAATATAAGCTTGCCAACGAAAGCACATAGCCAATATCCTCTTTCAAACTTCTTAACATTACCTTCTGCTGCATATTTATCGCATCTATGCAAGAACCATAATCCAATTGGTGTACCTAAAGTACCGATTGCTTGTCTTGCAGCTGCGATAGGATAAGATAATGCAAGAGCTGTTTCAGGCCCCATTCCAGCTTCAATTGCGAAAGCTGTTCCTAAAACTGTTCCACATGCCATATCAGGTGGTACATAAGCACCGATAGACACCGCACCTACATAAGCTAGTTCTAGAGTTCCACCCATGATAACACCTTGTTTTAGGTCCCCCATTACTAGTCCTGTCAACGCTCCTAGAACGATAGGTCTATTAACTAGACACGTTCCAAAAACTGTGTGACATCTTGCGAGAAAAATTACTACTGTAATTAAAAGTGTTTGAACTAAAAGCATTTTTATCTCCCTTCTTAAAAATTTTTTAAAACACTTTGTACATTAATTTCTGGTTCACTTGGAATCATTTGAATTGTCATTTTAATTCCTTCAGCATCTAACTCTTTCAGCAAACTAATTTCTTCATCAGTTGCGTAGATTGCTTTTGATAATTTCTTTTTATCTTTCGCTGACTTTGTTCCACCTAAATTAATACTATTAAGTTTGCATTCTCTAGCAATTCTTCCGGCATCCTTAATTGTGTCTGTAACAACAAATAGTTTGTATTTATCTGTTACGCCAGAATTAATTGCTTTAATAGAATCATCAATTGTCTTAACAACAAGTTTTACTCCAGGTGGCCTAGCAATTTTAACTGCAGTTAGTCTTAAATCATCATTTAGCAAGCTATCGCTGGCTAGTAAAATAGAGTCCGCACCAAGAAATGCTGTCCATGAGAATGCTACTTGACCATGAAGTAATCTATGGTCTACCCTTAAATTCTTAATCATGTATTTTTCCTCCTTTCCCCTTTAGAATTCTTCGTTTTCAAATTCAGAATCTGAATTTAGTTCATTACAATAAATAATTCCTGTTTTTGCTTCTTCGACTAAGCGATGAATTTGTTCATTAATTGGTTCTTCTTCGCTTCCCAAGCAAAGTCCGATTACTAATAGAAGATTCATTCCTGTTACTAAATGGCAATTTTTTATTTTGCATAATTCGAGTAATTCATTGTTGACACTGCCACCAAACATGTCAGTCATGATGATGATGTCATCTTCTTTTGGAATTGAATTAATCTCTCGCATAATTTTTTCTTTGAAATGTTCGTTATCGCCAGTTTCTTCTTCTGTATATGCGTTATAGAAGCTTAAATTATCAATTTTACCAACGATTAATTCCAATGCACTTACCATTCCCTCTGCAAGATGGGAATGAGAAGATATAATAAAATGTCTCACTTGCTCCTCCTATGTATTGGCTTACTTTGTAATCCACTTGATGATTTTACTATACTACTTTTATTCATTTATGCAACCCCTTTCATAGCGAAAAATACAAATAAATTTATTTTCATACAGCAAAGAAAAACACTTAACTTTTTTCTTTCAAACGTTTTCATTGTTTTCAAAAAAAAGCAGACCTACTGTCTACTTCTTCCTTAAAAATTTATATTTAGTATTTATAAATTAGTATAAACAAACCTGCTTCCAACATAATATGTTTCCGAGTATTCCACGATTGCCCCTGTTTTTGTATAAGAAGGGTGACATATTTTAAGTAACGGTTCATCTGATATTTTTAAAGCTTTTTTCTGTTCTTTCGTCGGCATAACTGCAGACATGGTACGTTCTTTTCTCACTAATTCCAATTCATACAGTTCATTAAAATATGAATATAGTGATCCTGAAGTTACTCGATCAATATTAAAATCAGGCATCATCTTAAATGGTATATAGGTATAACTTATCGCAATTGGAATTCCATCTCCTGTACGAAGCCTTTCAATTTCATAAAATGATTCGTTTTCCTTTAATCTGAGTTTTTCAGCAATAAATTCATTTTTCTTTGCTTTGGATATTTTGAAATTTAATAATACTGATCCTGGCTTTTTACCATTCTGTATCATATCTTCACTGAAGCTTCTTGCTTGACCAGTTGTATTAACATATGGTTTTTCACTTACATATGTTCCATCACCAGCTCTTCTGTATACTTTACCTGCACTCGCTAAATTTAAAATTGCTTTACGCACTGTAACTCGTGATACATTATATTTTTCGCACAGTTCCACTTCCCCCGGAAGTTTTTCGCCAGGTTTAATTTTTCCGGTTTGTATTGCATTAATTATATCCGTTTCAATTATCTTGTACTTTTCCATATATATCATTATACCCACTATTCATAGATATTAAAATATTCATCGCTTCTGTAAGATTATCTGCAAATGCATCGGCTTTGTCTTGCTTCATGCCAAAGCGATAATCTTTGATTGCAACCGTAAATAATCCTGCATTTTTTGCCGCTTGTATGCCAAATGTTGAATCTTCTACTACAGCGCATTCAGTTGGTTTTAGACCAAAATGCTCTATACATTTATTATAGATTTGTGGTGATGGTTTTGATTCTGTAATATCTCGACCAGAAATAATAAAATCAAATATGTCATTAATACCACAGGAATTTAAATTTTTAATTAAGTAATCCATTGCTGAAGATGATGCTAACGCTAAAAGATACCCCTTATCTTTTAATGTTCTTAATGTTTCTGGAACATCTTTAAACATAATCTTGCTATAGTCATATTCCTTTAAACATTTATGCGCATCTCTAATTCCGGTGATTAATTCATCATATGTACAAGGCATTACATTTTTATAGCGTTCATATACACTTTCCCAATAATTCATTTTAGGATTACCACCGATTACCCCATATGCTTCATAATCTGGAATGGGCATATTCGTACGGTGAAGATAGTCAATTGTTATATCACTATGTAATTTTTCTGAATCAACTAAAACCCCATCAAAATCAAAAAATATAGCTTTTATCATATTCCCTCTCTTTCTACCTTCACTGAATGAGAAAGAAAGAGTTAACAATATCGCTAACCCTTTCTTTACTAGTAAATCTTATTATTTACGTTCTAAGGCTTTTGCTTTTGTTGGAACAGCTGCACCAGTTCTTGGATAATTACGAACATTTAGGTCAATTCCTTTTCCTTTAAATGTTCTATAAGCAAGTAATTGTAATGGAACGATATATTCAAATACTGACATATATTCATCATCTGTAAATGAACCAGCTAAAACATGTTTAGATGTTGTGTTATCTTGTTTTCCTAGTGCAAATACATGTTCATTTTGTTCTGCCATTGATGTATATAATGCATTACTTCTTTCATAATCTTGTCCTTTAGGAGCGATAATAAATGTATATACATCTGGTTTTACAGAAGCAAGAGGACCATGTAAGAATTCCTCAGTTTCAAAAGAGAAATAGAAATATCTTACAGTTTCTAAGCTTTTCAATGCACCTTCTAAAGCAGTACCAACATGTGGACCATATCCAACTACAAATGCTCTTTCACATGCAATTAGTTCTTCTTTGTTATCTTCAAACCATTTTTCACTTTCATCAATGATTGTATCGATATTAGAAAGTGATTTTCTGCATCTTTCTCTTAATTCTTCATATTCAGCTTGAGTGATTGATGCTACTTTACGTGCAGCTTCTAGTGCCATCATGTAAAGTGTTAATACAGTACATGTATATCCCTTTGTCTTTGGTCCAAAGTATTCACGATCACAATCGATAGTTACTTTTCCCTTAGCAAGTTGAGTACATGTATTATCTACATTTTCTGTAACTACATAATTATCGATATTATGTTCATTAGCTACATTAATTGCATCGATTGTATTTGTACTTTCACCTTCTTGAGTAACTGTAATGACTAAATCATTTGGACAAAACAATTTATTGTAATGTGCATAGTCATAAGAAGAAAATAATTGTACTGGTTTCTTTAATACATATTCCATGAAATGTTTTGCTGTTAAACCAGAGTTATTAGATGTACCTGAAGCTACAATTAATACTCTTCCATAATTCTTTGATGCATAGTTATCAGCAAAATCTTTGCAAATTGTTTCTGCGTTATCAAAAATATGTAATGCATATTTTTGCTCTTCATGAATATATTCGAGCATTTTATCGTTATCTACTAGTGTCATTTTCACACCTCATTTTAAATAATTCCAAAGAATTTCATTGCGATTGCCGCAGCAATTAGAACAACCATGATTGTAACTGGTTTTTTACCCTTCATTAGAGCGTGGTATACGGCAAATGTAAGTAGTAAAGGTAATATTTTTGGACAAATTGCATCTAATAATTCAGTTTGAATGCTAAATGAGATATCTCCCATTTTTACAACCGCAGCTACATTGAAATTTACCATCGAAGCAATCATTCCACCAATTACAGTCAAGCCCATAATTGTTGCTGCTTTTGTTGCACGATTCATTAATCCGCCATTTACAAGAGCATCGATTGATTTTGCACCTAACTGGTAACCGTATTTCATACCATATACTCTGACTAAAATATGTGGAATGTTATAAATTAACAAGAATAGGATAGGTCCAAGAATTGACCCTTTTTGTGCAAAAGAAATACCAACACCTGCACCTAAGATTCTAAATGTTCCCCAGAAGAAAGTATCACCAATACCAGAAAGTGGTCCCATTAAAGCAACCTTAATACTATTGATTGAAGAAGTATCAAAATCCGGATTGTTCGCAGCTTCTTCTTCCATTGCACTTGCAATACCAAGTACAAATGGAGAACAAGCATATGTGTTGTTATATACTTCAGAATGACGTAATAAACCTTCTGTTAATTTTTCTTTATCATCGCCATATAGTTTCTTTAATACTGGAATCATTGAATATGCAAAACCAGGAGCTTGCATACGGTCCATGGAATAGCATGAAGGTAATAAGAATGCTCTCCAGAATACAGAATGTAATGTTTTTTTGTCTAGGTGTTTACCTGTTTCAGATTTCATTGTCATCTAAAGTACCATCCTTTCCTGCAGATTCAGAATTTTGATTAAAAGCTAAAACCGCTAAAATCACACCAATAATTGCTACACCTACATTTGACAAGTTGAAGAAAGCTACCGCAACAAATCCAATAAATAAGTATGGTGATAATTTCCAAGAGAATGTTAATTGCATTAATAATGCAAATCCTAAAGCTGGAAGTAATCCACTTGCAGCACTAATACCGCTGGTAATCCAAGTTGGAATAACTTTAATTAACCATTCAAATACTGGTGAACCAGCAATTAAAGCAACTAGTACTAATACAAATGGGAAGAAGAAGTAGTTAAACAATCCACCCCATTGGCATAATTCCATTGTTTTTGTATCAGCTTTAGCTGCAGCTTTTTTAGCTTTTTCACTTAATAAATGGTTTAGTGGAACCCAAGTTAAATAACCTAAACTAGCAGCAAATGTAGATATTGGTAGTGATAATGTTAACGCCACATCTGATCCTGTACCACTGCCACAAATAAATGCTGTACAAATGGCACTACCTAATGTAATTTCAGGCATTCCTGAATGAGCACCAATTCCTACTAATCCCATAGAAAGTAATTCCATTTGTGCACCAAAGATAAGTCCTGTTTGGACATCACCATAAACTAAACCAATTAATGTGCTTACTACTAGCGGTCTAGAAATCATAGTCATACCAAGAATACGAACTTCAGCCTTACATAGTCCCGCTATTAAAGCAGTTAAGAAAATTTGCATATTATTCCCCTTTCTTCTTTTCTAATAATGGTTTCAAATCAACAAATCGATCGGAAGGAGTAGGTTTCATTCCTACTGCAACACCTTTGTCACATAGAGATAACAATGCAGTAATATCAGCATTATCTAAATTTAAATTATCTGTGATATATGGTGCATCTTTTCGTACTCCACCAATTGTTAATTCATCAACTCCTGAAACGCCTGAAATTACTTTTTCTGCATCAATGGCATTATTAACTAAAACCATGATTTTATACTTAGCACTTTCTGGACTGTTTAAAAATCTGATACCTTCTTCAACGCTTCTAAAGCCATACTTAACTCCTGTTGGAACGCCGATTTTCAAAGCATTTTTCCTTGTTTGATCATTTACAATTTGATCATTTACAACAAGAAGAACATTGATTCCTAATGAGCGTGTCCATGAAATAGCAACTTGTCCATGAATTAATCTGTCATCTAAATGTACTGATTTAATCATATTTCTTCTCCTTCATCGTTGTTGAGTTCTGCATTAACGCATTTAATCCCCTCTTTGCCATTTTGTAGAAGATAGTCTACCAACTCTTCAATTGAGTAACTGTCTTTTACAAATAATGCTTCTAAAAGCATACCTAAATTCATTCCTGCAATAATATACAGTTTCCGGACACCGATATATTCAGAAATGACTCTTGTTATACTTCCGCCGTAAACGTCGGTTAATGCCAATATTTCATCGTTTGAATCAAATGAATTTAAAGCTTCTTCTACAAGTTTTTTTGCTTCTTCTGTAGAAGTATCCATCGTAATTTGAATATGCTTTAAATTTTTAGTTATATCTGAACCAGCTATAATAGAAGCACTCTTTATAATCGCTTCACTTAGTGGTCCGTGAGATGCTGTAATAATTTGTATCATATCTCCTCCAAATGTATCATACATTTAATGAGTAAATAATACATTTATGATTTTATGTTGTCAATTACTTCACAACAATTTTTGTTATAATTTTCAAATTATTTTAATTCTGTGAAAATTGTTTCATTTTATGTAAAAATAAGAAGTGAATCACTTTTGCAACTCACTCCTTAATCTATATATTTATTGATCTGTTAATTTCAGTTTGATGTAATCTACTACAGGTATTTTTACAGGTATTTTCAATTCTTTGTTATTGTTAATAAATCTTGAGGAATTGTTTTCAATTCTGCTGATATTCCAACATTTGCATCTGATATTTTTACCGCCTTATGCAAACCATATTTTTTAGGATTAGCTAAAACATATTTCATGCTGTATTTCATCTAAAATTATTAATGTTTTGTAAGGAATAAATCTAACTTTCGGATTATTTGCTGTTATAACCATTATCATCAAATTAATATCAAAATCACCATCAAAAGCAGAATGAATCATACTATTTAATCTAAAATCAACATAAACAACTGATTCATAATTTGCTTTACCAAATTCTTTTACAATATATGTTTTTCCAACTTATCTTAATCCCCTTAATTACTAGCGGATGATGTTTTCTATTTTTCCATAGTTTTAATTCATGTAAAATTGTTCGTTTCAGTATTTTTTACTCCTTTTTATAATCATATTCCATATTATACCTGACGTTTTTCAAAGGATTATCATATATACTTCGGACAGTTTTAAGAGGATTTTTATATGTATATCGGACATTTTTCAAAGGATTTGCCAAAATCCAAAAAAAGAAGCAAGTATTTGTAACCTGCTTCTCATTAAGACTTAAGATTTTATTTTCTTTTATTTGTTATTAGCTGCATTAGTACCAGCAATTCTTCCGAATACTGTAATATCAGCGATAGCACAAGAACCTAATCTGTTAGAACCATGAATTCCACCAGTAACTTCACCAGCAGCGTATAAGTTAGGAATAACATTTCCGTTAGTATCAATTACTTCTGCATTAGTGTTAATCTTTACACCACCCATTGTATGGTGAATAGCTGGCGTTGCTTCAACGATATAGAATGGACCATTTTCAATCTTCATGTTCATTGATAGACGATCAAAGTCATCATCTTTACCAGCATCAACATAACCATTATATGTTGCGATTGTCTTAGCTAGTTCTTCTTTATCAATTCCAAAGAAATCAGCAGCTTCATCAAGTGTATCAGCTTTAACAAGTTTCTTGTTAGCTGTTAAGTATTCCACTTCGCCACCATGGTTTTGAACAATAGAAGCTTTTTCCCAACCATCGTTATCCATAACTTCGTAGCATACTCCACCTGTTTGAGCTAGGATTGCTTGTGATAATACGTCACGACGACCTAATTCATTAACGAATCTATCGCCTTCTTTGTTGACCATAATTGAGTAACCGTATAGTCTTGCATCATCAACATATAATAAGCCACCTGAAACAACATCACACATTGGATAAGTTTGAATATATTCCATACCTACTAATTCTGCACCAGCTTCAATAGCCATTGTAATACCATCGCCAGTATCAGCTACAGAGTCTGTAGATTTATAGCCAACTAATTCTGGATTGTATTGTTTAACCATATCTTGATTAGAACCAAAACCACCAGTAGCTAAAATAACACCACGGTTAGCTTTTAATGTATATGTATCACCATTTGAAGATTCGCCATATACACCAATTGCCTTACCATCTTCCATTAAGATTTCTTTACCAGAAACATTATAGTAAAGAGTAATTCCAGCATCTTTTGCTTTAGCAACGAGCTTTGTAATTAATTCTTCACCTGTGGCTCCCTTTGGTACTAAGCTTCTTGTGATTGAGTGACCGCCAAAATGCATTAGTTCATCTGTCCATTCGACTTTTACATCATCACGCAACCATTCAGCACCTGATAATGCATTTTCACATAATGTTTTAACAAGTTCTGGATCAGCTAAGTTATCTCCACCTGTTAGCATATCTTCAGCCATTGCTTCAGGTGAATCTTCAATACCTTCTTCTTTTTGAATCCAGTTATTTGGAGCGGCATATTCCGCACCAGAAATTAATGTGTTACCAGCAGACATTTGAAGTTTATCAATAACCGCAACTTTTGCACCTGCTTCACTTGCTGTAATAGCAGCAGATAAACCCGCACCACCTGCACCAATAACGACAACATCATATGTTTCATCAACGTTAACTGGTTCGTGTTTTGGCACTTCTTTTTCAACTAATGTAGCACCAGACTTACTAATAGCGTCTTTTACTGCTTTTTTGAATCCGGCACTTGATAATGTCGCACCCGCAACCATGTCAACATCAGGTGAATTCTTTTCAAGCATTTCAGCTTTCATGATGTCCATAGAATCAGAAATGATTCCTGTTTCATGTGATTCTGTAACTTTAATGTCTGTTAATTCACCATTTGTTAAAGTTACATCAACGGCAATTTTGCCACCTTTTCCTGAACCTTCTCCAGAGAATGTCCCAGAAACGCCCTCACTTGCTACAGTAGGTGTAGTTGTAACTGTTGGTGTAGTTGTTCCACCACATCCAGCCAAACTAAGCATCATTGCTGTAGTCGCAAGTAAAGAAATTAATTTTTTCATTTTCTTGCCCTCCTTAAAATGATTTGTGAATTAATTAACTTTCATTCAATTTCCATTGTAGTCTCTTAATTTTCCATTTCAAGGTCACCGA
>CAJJTI010000040.1 GCA_905194705.1 uncultured Solobacterium sp.
TCAATTGTCATTTTTTACACAATTTACGGTTATTTGAACACACTTTTGAGGTGAAAAATATGAGTCTATCAAGATTAGAAAAAATAAAAAAATATATTAAAGAAAAAACTACTGATATCATCTCCTCTGGCGATCTAAAACAAGGAGGAATTGATGCCATTAACTGTTCTTTAGATTTACATTTAGATAGAGCTAATGTATCAAAAGATATGAATACTTTATGGAAAACGGGAGATCTAATTAAAATTCAAGGTAAACCTGTTTATTATTTGGATTATCACGTTTTATTAGATGCTTTCCCAGACAGTTATTTTCCTTCAGTTATCGGTAAAAATGAAAAAATAACAAATTATCTTAATTATAAAAATAAAGATAGCGATAGTAATATTGAACAAAGTAATCCATTAGAATCTATTGATAACTTAATTGGTGCAAGAGGATCAATATCAGATGTTATTTTAAATGCAAAATCAGCAGTAGCTTATCCACCTTATGGAATTCATTGTTTAATAAGTGGTAATCACGGTGTAGGAAAGAGTTATTTAACTATGCATATGCATGAATATGCAAAAACAATCAAAAAAAATGATGCTTTACCATTCGTGTCTCTATACTGTCAAAACTATGAAGATAATCCTTCTCTTTTTTATAATGCGTTGTATGGATCTGTTTCAAGTACCGGAAAAAAAGGAACAATCAGCATTTTTGAACAATGTGAAAATGGGATAGTTGTTTTTGAACAAATTGAACATCTTCCATATTCTTGTCAAAATATGCTTAGTTCTATTATTAGTCAAAAACAATATCTTCCAGCTAATTCCACTTCTATAAAACAGTTAAATACGATGATTATTGTTACAACTAATTTAAATACAGATGATTCTCGTATTGAAACAATCGCTCATACAATTCCAATTCATTTACATTTAAGAGATATAGATCAACGAGGAGTTTATGAAAAAATTGAGTTAATATTATCATTAATATCTCAAGAAGCTCTTCATACAAAAAAAGCAATACGTATTCATAAAGACATTATTGCTTTATTTGCCATGAAAAAATATCCAAATAACATTTCTGACATGCGTAACGAAATACAAATTGCCTGTTCTAAAGCATATTTAAGTAATTCTAATTTGAATCAAAACACCATTTATATTACTTACCAAAGTTTATCTCTAGAAATGCTAAAACTTACAGAAGAAACATCAAATATGAGTTCAAGTATTATTTCATTGCTCTCATGTATTCCAACAGATTATTTGCAATTTAATGAAGATGGATCTTCACCATCTATGCAGATTTTCCAAAAAGCACCAACAATGTTTAATAACCACAGAATATCTCAATTTATTGAAGAATTTAATATTAATGTTGATGATTTAGACAATATTGAAAATTATGTTAGTGAAAATATAGCTGTACTTAAAAATTGCCCTGAAGCCCAATTGCAAGGATTAAGAAAAGCAATTAATCCCTATGTTCTTCAAATTACTTTACTCAAATTACAAGAAAGAACTCGTAATAATTTATTACAAAATAACAGTCAATTACTTTATGGTATTCTCTTACATATCACGAATTATTTAAAACGTGTACAAAATGATGATGTAGAAATCGATAAATCAAATCAATCCGTTACAGAAATGGTTTATCACGATGAGTTTTTAATTGCTAAAGACATTTATAATACTTTAGGTAAAACTTATGGTTTTATCCCTTCAAATCGTGAAATTGATTTTCTTGCTACATACCTTGCTATCGCTAATCAATGGGCAAATCATACAAATGTAGCAATATTAGTAATATGTCATGGAAATAGTATTGCAAGTGAACTGGTCAATTATGTTAAAAATTCAATTAAAGGAAACTACATCATTGATTCTATAAACTATACCTCAACAATGCAAATTAATGACTGTCTTGAACTTGCCTGCATTAAAGCTACCAATATTAATAATGGAGCTGGTGTGCTTGTAGTATGTGACACTGAACCATTAACCTCTACTGGTGACTATATTTATAAAGAAACCGGAATACCTTCAAGAACAATTCCTGACATTACTCTTTCTTCTTTAATACACCTTGTGCAACAATCAATGACAGCCATTAATAGTTTAGATACTTTAGCAGCAAATTATAAGCCAAGCAAAAAAACTAATACTGTTAATCAAAATGATTTTATTGAACAAATTCGAGAAAAAATTATATCAAGAACTGTTAATTTCATTGATACAAAAAAAGCAGTTTCAATATTAAAAAATTGTCTTGAAAACACTTTAAATGATTTTTCAATACCATATTCTGACGCTTTAGCAGTCAAATATATATGTCATTGTACAAATATGTTAGAACGTATTATTAGAAACGAGCCATGGGATTATCTAAAAATAGGAAAGTTTTATAATGACAATACTTATATTATGCATGTGATAGAACATCGTTTAGAATATGCAGGTAATTCTTTTGGTGTAAAAATACCAACTACAGAAATAGCATATATTGCAGAAATATTTCTTCCAGAAATAAAGAACAATATTAATAACGAATAAATTTATTATTCTTTATAAGAAACTTAAACCTCAAATTTGATTTGTATTTGAAAATTTGAGATTTTTCTATTTGTTTCTCTGAAACACAGTAAGCGATACATAATAGGTATCTATTATGTAACGCTTACAATTTTTAAACTCAATAAAAGACAATGTTACAATCTTAACTGTATACACTGCCTTAATAATTCTTGTTAATTTATAATAAATAGTATTGTTTTCAAAAAATCTAAATCATCTTAGATATTGCACAAGTTTATTTGCATATTCAGTAAAGTTAATTTGATTTGTTTTTTCCAAAAATTCAATTTCTTCTTTTGTAAAAGTATTGTTTGCTGCACCACAAATACTTGTTGCGATAGATCCAATTGTATCTGTATCACCACTTAAATTAGCAGAAAGTTCAGCACATATATGTGGTTCTAGATGACTAAGCTCTAGTAAAGCCATGACAGTTGGAATTGTTTCAATCGTTTCCATACCTGTACCATATAAAGTTTCTAATTCATATAGAACTTCTTGTTGTGATTTTGTTTCTAATAGGTTTTGAACATGCTGTAAACGAGCATCTAAAGACGCACTTGGTAAATCATTTCCTAAATCTTTACATGCATCTATCACTGTAAAAGCTAGTTTCCACATCTTTTGCATATCTTTATTGCCTCTTAATACAAAACTGGCTAATGAAGCAACAATACTCGCCCCGGTAATTGCAATATTTGTATTATGTGTTGGCATACATAACAACTTTACTGTGTTCACCAAATAATCTAAATCTTGATAATCACAAATAATACCTAAAGGTGATACTTTCATTGCCGAACCATTTGTTGTTCCAAATAATCCTGACTTTTCCATTGAAGTACCATTTGAAATAGCTGTTAATGCTTTTAAAGTACTTGGTCCCATAATATATGGATTCTTATCACCATTATTTTTTACCCAAACTTGCAGTGAATGAATATATTCTTTCACATCAAACTTCCCTTTATTATCAATAATCGAATCACATACAAGTAATGTATTTATTGTATCATCTGTAACTGATCCTGCTTTAAACTTCCGACCAATAAAATCATAAGGAGTAGATGATAAGAATTCATGAACACCATTAGGAAATGCTTTTTCCAATGTTCTTCTAGACATCATTTCACTAGGCATTCCCATAGCATCACCATAAGCACATCCTATTAACAAGCCAGTAATTCTATTTTCCATTTAAGCTTCCTTTAATTCTAAATTAGTACTGTTTTTAGAACGAATACATGTAAATATTGGATCTTGAGCACATACTGTTTCTACACCATTTAGCAAAATATCAATATATTGATTAGAATTAGAAACAACTACTGCAGTTTCTGTATTCAAGTTCTTTTCTTTCATTTTATCTAAATCAAAAGATATTAACAGTTGCCCTTTTTTTACTATATCTTCTTGGTTTACATGTTTTTCAAATAACTGTTCTTTTTCATCATATAGATCTGTTCCGATATGAATTAATATTTCTGTTCCATTAGTACTCGTTATTCCAATCGCATGTCCTGTAGGAAATAAAGCAGTAACTTTCCCATCACATGGTGCATATACTTTTCCTTCGGTTGGCACAATACAAACACCTTTTCCTAAATCTCCATTTGCAAATGCTTGATCTTTCATTTCGTTTAATGCCTTAAGAGAACCATTTAAAGGTGAAACAATTGTTTCTTTATGATTTACTTTCTTCACTACTACATCATCTTCATTTTTACCATCTTCACCCGGTTTATATGTAATCCACGTTAACACAAAAGTCACAACCATTGCGGATAGACACGCAACAAGACACCAAATTAAACCTGCAAAGCTATTTGCTTGTGGATTAACGAACGACATTACACCTGTTGTTCCCATACTAATTGCAAACATAGGAGAGTTTGTAATTGTTAGAATTAAGCCTCCAACAAGTCCTCCTAACATACAGAATCCAAAACGCTTTTTAACTGGTAATGTAACACCATAAATTGATGGTTCAATTATACAGAAGCAGGCAGACAAAAATGCTGGTAAAGCAATATTCTTCATTTTTGTACTCTTCGTCCTTAAAAATACTGCAAGACACGCTGCCATATGGGTAAAACTTGCCGGGAAAATTGAAGCGACAATTAAAGACGAACCAGTACTTGCAAATTCCATTAGTCCCAATGTTATTAAAGGCCAATGTAAACCAAAGATTACTAATGGTTGATATATTAATGTGATAACTGCAAATGCTAAAATTTGAGATTTACTAATTAACCAAGCTAAAGCTGCCTGTAAACCATTTTGAATAATCATGGAAATTGGACCAATAATTAAAATACCAACTGCACCAGCAAATAAAATTGTTAAGAATGGCGCTAAAAATTGTTTTGTTACTGCTGGAAGTTTTTCTTTTAATACTCTTTCCACTTTAGAAGCAAACCAGTTAATTAACATAATTGGAATAAGTGTAGAAGTATATCCTGTTGCCGGGAATACTACCGGTAAGCCAAAGAATGTCTTAAATACCTGCATTTCAAATGGACTTCCTGCAAAGATACTAAATAACGCATCACCCGAATTCATATCTGATGCAATATTTGGAAATATTAATACAGCGCCCAAAATCATACCTACAAATGGATCCATTCCAAATGCTACTGCGCTTGTATATCCCAAGATTACCGGGAAAAATGTTAAGCAGGCATTTCCCATTGCATTTAATAAAATATTTGTACCAGAACCAGCCTGTATAGCACCTGTTGCGATTAACACAGAATTTAACCCTGCAATAATACCGCAAGCACAAAGTACCCCTAATGCAGGAACAACTATTTTAGTAATTGTTGCCGCAAAACGATTAATAAATGATCCCTTTTCACTCTCTGTATCATCCTCTTTTGATCCTGATTTACCTAGTTTACGTATTATTTCCTCATATACTTCTCCTACTTGTGTACCAATAATGACCTGCAGTTTACCTTCTGCTTTTTGACAAGACACGATATCTTTATTTGCTTCTAATGCATTAATATCTGCTTTATCCATGTCTTTTAATTTAATACGAAGCCGCGTCATACAATGTGTTATATTAATTATATTTTCGTTACCCCCAATATTAGTAATAATAAAAGATGCTAAATTATCATATTTACTCATGTTTGCCTCCTAATTGTTAAACATTGCTCTTTGAATATGAATCACTAAATATAACAATTCTTCATTGCCGATATCTACATTATATTTTCCACGAACAAATTCCATTATATTTACTGCACACATGTACGATTTTGCATATGTTACTTTCATCATATCCAAAAGTTGTTTATCTTGTTTATCATCCTCAAATAAGTTTGACTCATTCACAATACGATATGAAAAGTATTTTAAATGATTGATAAAACGATAATATACTAATGTATCTTCATTTATCTCTCTTTCAAAAAAATCAGTAACAATTTCTAATATTTCTTCGATAATCTTTGTAGATTTTTCAACTTGATTTGTATCAATTCCATTATCTGTTTCGGCATTAACAATATGTAATGCGATAAATCCAGCTTCATCTATATTTAATCTTACTCCTGTTTCTTTTTCGATGATGTCTAAACCAATTAAACCTAATTTATATTCATCAGGATAAAAACGCTGAATATCATACATAAGATTATTTGTAATATGAATTCCCTTCTCATAGTTCTTTAAAGCAAAATGTATATGATCACTTAAAGAAACATATATTGAATCACTAATTTTCTTTCCTATACGCATTTTGATTTCATCAATAATCTTTGTTACCAGAGAAATTTCTTCCAATGGTAAACATACAATAACTTCTTGAAACTTTGTGTTTAAACTTTGTGAAGACAAGCAAAATTTCTTTTCTATAACAGCAGGATTAATAGCATCCCCAATTTTCTTTTTGAAAGCAATAGCCTTACCAATAACAACAACTTCCTGGTTATCATCATCTAAAACAACTGCACTGTTATTGTTTAAAATCTTTCTTATCTTCATGTAAATACTCCTCCTTTCCTACTCTATCGGGTGATATATCTACAAGAGAACAGAAAAAGCCCGTTTGCAAGTAAATATAATCTACCCTATATGCAAACGAGCTTAAGCTTACTAAGTAAAGCAGTAATAACTTCCTCGTCAATGTACTTTTATTATAGCACCACCAACGTTGCAATCAACTGCCTTATTACTCATTATGTTGTTTATTTCACAAGATTGTTAATATACTCTCAATATCTTCCAACAACTATTTACTAGGAATCAATCTAGGTTTTTGTGAAGTTTTTGGAATACCCACACGGAAAGTATCTCCTTCTTCATCTGTTTCATTTATATCTAAAACAGATTGATTAGATTCAAGTCTTCCAGCAATAGAAATATACATGCATGCATCTGTAGCATCCCAACCATAAGCATCCATTATCAATCTTTGTAATTCTTCATAACCTCTTTGAATTGCAATATCACAATTTTTACCATTAGTATTTACAAACCAACAATCAGCTGTTTCTGTTACCGGCCAATTTAATTTAAAGTTTTTAATTATTCTTACACGAACAGTAATATCTGCTACTATTTCAACCCCTGTTTCACATACTTCACCATCACCCATAGCAGCATGTACATCCCCCATAGATAATAATGCTCCGTCAACTCTAACCGGGAAATACACTGTCGTTCCAGCTGTGATAATTCTACTATCCATATTTCCACCACCATTAAATGAATATCCACTAGGAACATCTTCTCCATCTGGCGCTGTACCTATTACACCTATCATTGGATTACAAGGAACTTTTACATCATTAAACTGAATATAACCATCTTTTACTTCAACAATTTTAGTACGTAATTCACAACTATTCCATAATGCTCCATACCCTTCTAAAGTTGAGATAACTCCTTTATCAGCAACATCAATTTTTAAAATATCTACTGCTAAAGTATCACCTTGCTCTGCCCCTTCAACATATACTGGTCCTGTTGCTGGATTTGTATGTGTAAAATCAATTTCTGTTACTAAATCTCCTTCGTTTTGAATTTGATTTCCAAAACAATCCTCTGTTTTAAATAATAACACTTCACCATCTTTTACTTTAGCAACAGGTTTATTATTTTTTGAAAATGAAAATACATAGTCTTTAATTACTTGCATAAAATTAACTCTCCTTTAAAAAATAAATCCACACACTAAATATAATATAGCTGTAATACCCGCAAAAATTAAAGCATAAGGCAAACAGTTTTTTGCTTGATATGCAGGTGGCAATCCACATGCGGTAGAAGTTAGCGATGTAAAGTCACATATATAGCAAAAATTATTACCAAAAGCACCAGCAGAAATCATCGCTGCAGCACACATATAAGGATTAGCGCCCAATTGAACAGCTAGAGGAAGAACTACTGGAAAAGCAATCAATAATAAATTCCAGTTTAAGCTCATTGCTGCTTCTGAAACGCAGAAAATAACAAATAATACAAATGGTAGAAGTTTAGGATTTGCAAATCCCTGTGCAATTTCAACAAGATATCCTGTATAACCAATTTCTTCTATTACTGTTCCTAAAATATATGAGAATAACACAAGTAAATTTAGTTGTGTAAATTCCTCACATCCTTGTATAAAGCTTTCTTCTACTTCGGCTGTACCAATAATTCCTCTAATCATGTAATAAACAAAAGTAAGTGGTACAACAATTAACATTGCAGGAACTAAATCCCATTCAAAAACATAAGATAAACCAATCATAGCAAAGATGGGCATAAAAAAGTCAAATAAATTACCGTGTTTCTTTGAATCATTTTCTTCAATTCCTTCGATTTCTTTATATACACTTTTATCAGGATGTTTTATATTTCCAAATTTGGGTAATAATCCTAAAGCAAATAACAATGCACCAATAACTGATACCCATGCATAAAATGAAAAAGGTATAGTTTTAATAAATGCCATAAGTCCTTCAGAATATGTATTGGCGAAACCATCCACAACAAAAATTCCTGCCATAAAAGCTGTCCATGAACTGATTGGAAACAGTACACGAATAGGTTCACCTAGAGTTTGAATTAAGAATGCTCCTTCTTCACGCGGAACATTTTTACTATCATAAATTGGCATCATAATCCCACTATTAACTGTTATATGCATACAATCATCAAAAAACATTGGAATTTGCATAAACCATGTCCATAAATTTAAAGTTTTAGCACTCTTTGCATTTTTAGTAACGATTTTTGAAAATGAACCCGTCGATCCCGCTTTAGCTAAAAGAACTACAAAGACATTTAATAGATCACAGTTTATAATCATCCATACAAAATCTTCTGACATCATTACACCATATACCATTTCTTGTAGACCTTCTATAAAACCATTAGTACCACCATGGCCATATACCAAAGCCATTCCCATAACACTTCCAAAAATCAAAGTTTCAAGAATTCGACGTGATAAAACAGCATAGTAAAATAAAAATACTACAATAATTGTTCCTGTTGCAGGATTAATTTCTTCTGATGAACTTGAAATAATAAAACAAACTACAATAAGAGCAAGAGCTACTCCATAAGTTAATAATTTATGGAGTAAACTCTCTTGATCAATAATCTTGCCTATAATTGAATTCCCCTTCATATATAAATACCCCTTTTCTATAAGCTTGTAAAATAATTATATTGCTTTCAGAAATGTTTTCAATTTTGTTTGTGATTTATTTTCATTTTTATTTTGAGATAAATAAAAAAGCAATGCCACCATTTACTGAATACATTGCCTTTCAAAAATGATAAATTGTAAACTACTTATTAGTATTAGCTTTAATTCGGTGAACCTCCCCACCTAAATGCTTAAGCATTATAGATAGGGCTTCCAGGGGCTTGTGATACCCCTAGACTTTCGTCTGCCATTGATACGGTCAAGACACAGTAATAACAGCGTAATAACTATTACTGCCTATTCTCACTAACATGTGCAGACTTATGATAAAACTTATATCATCATTACAGAATTGATATTCCATAATGTTGATAAAGTTCTTGAGGTTCCACTACCAATATTAGAAACTTCGGTCATAATATTGGGTAATACTTTTATCAGTTCTTTAATGATATATCTTGCACCTATGTTATAGCTTGCAGATAAATCACAGTTATATGTTTTGCCACTTTGAAATCTACATATATCGTATGGAGTGGCTTCACTTACTTTTTTACCTCTTAGTACAACGCCACTTCCATCATATGCAAGTTTACTTGTATTCCATGCACATACATGAGCTACACGTATTCCTAAACTGTGTGCCAATCTCTCCACTGTATTTTGAATATCCTGATGTTTCCACATGGAAAGCTTTTGCTTCTTTGATCCTTTCTTTTTACCTTTTGTGTCTAAATACTCAAATACAATTACATCACAGCTGTTTGCTAGTGCATAGTCTACAATTTTGTGAGCTGCAAGATGAGCCAGATTCAGGTTTCTTCTTTTTGCTATGTTCCATAATCTTCCTGCATCATGAGAACCATGTTCTCTTTGAAAAGATGACACTCTATTTAATGCGTTAGTTACAGAGTCTTTTTCTTTACCACAGTTGATAAACTTTCGTGATAAGACAGTTCCATGTACATCTAAAACACTAACAGTCGCATCATTTGTAATACCTAAATCTACAGCACATACTTTCTGCTCAAAGATTTCTTTATTAGATAACTCAACTTGAAATTCTCTTGTAAAGCGAAGTTCGTAGTGACCATACTTCTTTTCGAGAACTGGAGCACTCCATTTATCTAAAGGCGCTTTATTTTCTATATACTTTAAATCTGAATGATTTAATCTTATTTCTTGCCACACCCAGTCATTGTTTCTATAGACCTTAATGTATGCTTCACCATTTGTGCAGTTAAACATATTCTTTTTATAGAAACAAGGCATTAAATGATTGCCTTTATCAAGTTTTGGCATAGCACCTTTACAGTTATTAGCTTTCCAGTTTTCTATTTGTGACATATAACTTGAGAATATACCAATAGCTTTGGTAATAGCACTTCTTCTCAAATATGATGGAAACTTATAGAACTTATTATCAAAGTCATATACAGCTTTATTGCCTTTTGTATGATGAACCAGCTTTTCTACATAATTCATTTTCTTTAAAGAAGTATCAAGCACAGCTATAGCATCATAGTTTTATCGAACAGGTGTTATTAAATAATTAACGGCATCATTAAAAATAGCAATAGTTCTTTTAATTGCCTTATAACCACCTTTAAATTTGATACCGTAGCTTTGAGTAATCTTCACATATATATTATACTATACTTAGTGGTAAGATATTATGATGAAAGCAAAGAAAGACGAAAACATTAATTATTATTATACAAACAGACATGCAGTTTACCTGTTGCAGTATCATTTAGTGGTAGTAACAAAATATAGACATAAAGTAATAAACAATGATTTAAAAGACAGATTGATTGAAATAAGCTACAGCATTATTGAAAGCGACTGGAAGTCAAAAATAATTTCTATAAATACTGATGAAGATCATGTTCATATATTATTTGAAACATCACCACAAACTCAATTATCAAAACTAATCAATAACTATAAAACAGTTACATCGAGATTAATCAGAAAAGAATTTTCTAAACAATTAGAACAATATTACTGGAAACCATATTTCTGGTCAGATACATATTTTATTAGTTCTGTTTCAGATACCAGTGAAGCAATGATAAAAAGATATATAGAGAAACAAGGAAACAGAAAGGTCGACTAACCCCACCTAAGTTTTAAAACTATAGATGGGGAATGCATCGAGCGATTATTCAACACTTCTCATCACTACTGCAATAATAAAGATAATAACTTGTGATAATGGTATTGCTAACCATACACCTATTAATTTTAAAAACTTAGGAAGAATAATTAACAGAACTACTGCCCATATTGTTTCTCCATATACAAGAATATAAGATAATACATTTTTTTCTGTTGCATAGAAGTAAGTTGTAGTGATTCTTGAGAAACATAATAGTAATAACGTAATTAAAAACCATGGAAGATATTTTATTACTTCGGCATTTGTTTCTGCAGAAGCACCAAATAAGAAACCTATTCTATCTATTCTTAGATAAACAATTACTACAAAAGCTATTGTAATAACAAACGCTGCATAATATGCCATCTTACTGATAAATGCTTCTTTTTCTTTATCTTTTTTACCATAATAGAAACTAATAAGCGGTTGACTACCATCACCAACACCCTGAATCAAGAAATATACAATAGATAAAATATAGTCAATACAGCCATATACAGCAACTTCTTGTCCTGATCCATACATAAATAAATATTTATTCATAAATAATAGTGTTAATTGTGAAGAAAAACTTAAACCAAATGGAGAAAGAGCAGACGAGAATAATTGTTTAGCAACTTTAAAAATATTTAATTCAGTTAATTTAACTAATTTATATTTATGCTTAACAATAAAGAAAATTAAAGCGATAAGAGAAGCTAGTTGTCCAATTACTGTCGCTAAAGCAGCACCAAACATTCCCATTGGGATAACCCATACGAGTAAATAGTCGAGTACGATATTTGTAGAAAAGCCAAGAATCATTGTCCCCATAGCAAATTTAGCGCCATTCATATTTCTAACAAATGGTATAATTCCTGTCGCCAATAATTGACAAGCTGTTCCTAAAGCAATTACCGTAACATATTCTACAGCCATATCTAAAATGGTTCCTGTTGCACCTAATGTAAATAAAATAGGACTCGCAAAGAAATAAAAAAATCCTGTAAGAATAACACTTAAAGTAACCATAATTACTGTTGTAGCAGTAAAATATTCTAATGATTGTTTTTTATTGTTTTTAGCTATAGAAATAGAATACTGTATTCCACCTGCTATACCAATTCCTGTACCTATTGCTTGAATAAAAGCACTTATCGGAAAACCTACAGTAACTGCAGCTAAACCAACATCCCCCATACTATGTCCAATGAAAAATCCATCAACGATAGTATAAATACCCGATAATGCAAATCCTATTACAGAAGGGATAACATTCTTTAAAAATGTTTTAAATAATTGTCTATTTATCATTGTATCTCTCATAGCATCACCTACCCTATACCTAAAAGAAGCTAGCTACATATTTATAGCCAGCACGATTATTAAATGATTAAACGATAAATCTATCCTCTATAATTGTAGCGAACTTTAAGATAACTAGCAAATTACAGACATTCTGTTTTGTATAAAACATCTATATTTCTTTAATTTTAGTAGGTAAAGTTTTTAAATAATAGATTAAATCATGTATTAAACTCTGAGGAAGTTTATTTTTTTCATAATACATATACACATCGTGATTTGGTAATTTCTTTAATCCAGTGTAATAAAATGGTAATAATTTATACAATTTGCTACCTTCAATTGAATGACGATAATAACCAGTAGTTAAAAATAGAATTTCTTTTTGTTCTATAAATTTTAAATTAGTAAATAATTCATTTGTTTCTGTTGCCCCAACAGTAACCGAAGAACCAATTGACTTGAAGAATTGATTACATTCTTTTACAAACAATAAATTTCCACCTGTTGCATATACTTTTCTATTTTCTAAATCTGAATCTGTTAAATATTTCTTTTTTGCTAATGGATCTTTAGAAAGTAATAATACTCCAAAAGGAATATGACTTATATTCTTTATTTCGATAGTATATGGAACATCCATATATGAAAGAACAATATCATATTGGTTTTCAATATATCCTTTTTCGAGTTCATCCGGTGTTCTAATTATTCTTTCAAAATGAACAGATGAATGAGTCTTTGTAAAAGGAAGTAATGCTTCTTCGTCATAAATGTATGTTGTCATGTAATCAACACCCAAACGAATAGTATAATCCCCTTTCTCATTCATATTCTTCAATTCATTTAATGTTGTCTCATATTCTTTCAATAAAATGCATGTTCTTTTATAGAAATAATCTCCAGCAGTTGTAAATTCAACACCATTATGTGTTCCTCTAGTTAATTGAAGACCAAGTTCTTCTTCTAAACTTAATATTGCTTTAGATAATGCCTGTCTAGAGATATATAAATTTTCTGCAGCATGTGTAATATTTTTTTCTTCATATAGTACTTTGTAATAATTTAATCTAACAATCTACAATCGTGTGGTTAACAAGTTCAGTATTTACGGGTATATTTTG
>CAJJTI010000041.1 GCA_905194705.1 uncultured Solobacterium sp.
CACTGTCGGACAACGATGCTGCACGCCGTCTACGCTTCACTCCGCTATTGTCTTCCAGCAAATTTCCTGCATTTTCTGCATCAAAATGTTTGCAAAACTCGTCTATAATACAAAATAATTCTGTAACTTTGTAATCGGTAGTCATATTAAATATTTTTGTAACTAATTGATTTTCACCTATAAAGGTACAAAATATTTATGAGACTACCAACTTTTTTATGAACTATTTCTTATCCCGAACTGGGGTAATTTTATTCCTAAAGAAGTATTTGAACAGGTGATTCTGCATATTAATCAATGGAGTGAACGCCAAACGTATTTATTCAATAACGGATATTTCTTGTGATAAATTTTGTTGTGTCAAAGAAAAAGTGTATTTTTGCGAAAAAATGTGAGCAATATGAAATATCCTATAGGAATCCAGACTTTCGACAAAATAATCGACGGTGGTTATGTCTATGTTGATAAGACTGATTTGATATACCAATTAGTACAGGGAAACATATATTTTCTGGGTCGCCCTCGGCGATTCGGAAAAAGTCTTTTAGTGTCAACCTTAGAACAATATTTCCGTGGAAACAAGGAGCTATTCAAGGGTCTTGCTATTGACAAACTGGAGACAGAATGGAAGCAATATCCTGTGTTTCACATCGATTTCAGTACGGGCAATTATCTGAATGATGGAGTTTTAGAAGATGTGTTGTCTGGTAATCTCACCGAATGGGAAGCTCAATATGAAGTAGTCAGGACCAGTAATGACTTGGGGTTGCGCTTTCAAAAAGTGCTTCGAGCTGCTCATGAGAAAACGGGTCTTGGTGCCGTCGTGCTCATTGATGAATATGACAAGCCGATCTTGGACGTAATAGAACTAGACTATCAGGTCGAACATCTTGGTAAGATGATTAGTTTGGAGGAAAAACATCGCAACATCATGAAGTCTTTCTATGCCACTTTTAAAGGGGCTGACGCAGACCTTCGCTTTGTGTTCCTCACAGGTGTTACGAAATTCTCGCAAATCAGCATGTTCAGTGGATTTAACCAACCTGCTGACATCAGCTTAAGCAGAAATTATGAAGCTCTCTGTGGAATTACCAAGGATGAGCTGGTGAAATATTTTGCTGGTCCTATAGCGGAAATTGCCCAGATATATCATTGCACGGAAGAGGAGATGCTGCAAAAGTTGAAAATGAAATATGACGGCTATCACTTCAGTGAGAAAATGGTGGATGTTTTCAATCCTTTCAGCTTGCTAAATGCTTTTTACAACATGAAGTTGGGAGGTTATTGGTTTAAAAGCGGCACGCCTACTTACCTTGTGCGTCTGTTGAGTCATTTTGATGAGAATCTTGATGAATTGGTTGGAAAATATTATGGGGTACCACAGTTTGATGACTATAAGGCTGATATAGAGAAGCCTTTGCCGATGATTTATCAAAGCGGCTATCTCACCATCAAGGATTATGACCAGGACACGGAGTCGTTCTTGCTCGATATCCCGAACAATGAAGTGAGAGAAGGACTTCTTACAATCTTGGCAAATGCTTATCTCAAGACTAAGGATGGAAAAGTAAATCAGAAACTATAGTAAAGAGAGTCATACATTTGATTTCTGAAGGTGAGTTTGCGTCTGAATTTGCTGCAGAAAAGCTGGCATATTTCCTCTCGGGTTATTATTTCAATTATCTTTTGGAGTTATTGTCAACCGTTGATTTTATATTGCATAATAATGATGATCTTAAGGAGTGGCAGATAATGAAGTCACAAGAAGTATTTGAACTCGTGATTCTGCATATTGATAATCTGGCTACTGGTCATCTATTATGACCCGTTCCGTTCTTCTATAATGCTTGCTTTGAGGCTCAAATCTTTTTTTGATGAAGGGTGATGAAGGGTGAAATAGCACCCATCACCCTCTGAAACCCCGATAAACACAGGGGGTTCCGAGAAAAAGATGAAGGGTGAAGGGTATTTTGCATATTCGATTTCAGAAAATTGAAAACGGCGCAGACAAGAGAGGTACTGCTTTTTACCTCATTATAATTCTTCTGAATTGTATAGTATATGTTGCCTGTTGCATAGCTATAAAAAGTTTCCTCAATTTTCTTCATCGTTCCACTATTTCGAGCATTATTACTTGTTCTTTATTAGCATGACAATAGAAGTCATATTCTTTACATGCGCGGTATCTTATTAATAAAAAACAGCATTTCAAACAATATAATATTAAAAAGTTAGTTATTTAAAATATAAACATAAATTTATTGCTTAATAATAGATATAATGATTTCGATAATCACTGCTACATTTAATAGTGCCAAGACACTAAAAGATACGATTCAATCTGTTCTGCGTCAAACTAATAAAGATTTTGAATATCTTATTATTGATGGTGGATCAACAGATGAAACTATTGATATAGTGAAAAGTTATGAGTCTGAATTCTCTGGTAGATTGAAGTGGGTATCAGAAAAAGATCACGGTATTTATGATGCTATGAATAAGGGTATAAAGATGGCCTCAGGAGATGTAGTTGGTATCTTAAATTCGGATGATTATTTTACAAGTGATGACATACTACAGACAGTAGATAATGCTTTTAAATCTCACGAGATTGATGCAATATATGGGGATATACATTTTATAAGAGATGGTAATCTTCAGAAATGTGTACGATATTATTCTTCTCGTATGTTCCGACCATTTTGGTTGAGATTTGGTTTCATGCCAGCGCATCCTTCATTTTATTGTAAACGAGAAATCTTTGACAAAGCTGGGCTTTATAGTTTGGACTACAAAATCGGTGCAGATTATGAGATGATGGTTCGTTTGTTCAAGCGTCACAAAATCAAAAGCTTGTATGTCAATAAGGATTTTGTGACAATGCGAACAGGTGGGGCAAGCAATAATAATGTACGTAGTCGATTGACTTTGATAGAGGAGGATGTAAAAGCTTGTCGAGTAAATGGAATCTATACCAATAGATTCTTCATCATGTTGAAATTTTTGTATAAAATATTTGAGTTCCGAATTTGATAATGGGATATATTAAAATATTGACTTTCGTAAAACATCAAAATATTACATATATAAATGAAAGTAAGTCTTGCTACAATAACCCCCTCTCATTATCGTAAGCGTATATATTCTTTGCTGGATAGTGAGATGAATTGTAGTTTTATTTTCGGAAAAGATAAAACTACAGTAAAACGTATGGATACATCAATCTTTCATGATTGCTTAGATTTAGATAATAGATATATAGGAAGTTCGCATTGGTATTATCAGAAAGGACTTTTGAGAAAACTGAGAGATTCCGATGTGGTCATCGATGATTTGGGAATTTTTTGTCTTTCTTCTTGGCAACTTTTACTTTCGGCGAAGTTTAAAAAGCAGAAAGTTTATCATTGGGATCATGGATGGTATGGTCGTGAAGGATTTTTGAAAAAATGGATAAAGCGTGCATATTTTGGTTTAGCTGATGGGGCTTTTATCTATGGTAATCATGCACGAAACTTGATGATTAAAAATGGTTTTGATGGAAGTAAACTTCATGTAATACACAATTCTTTGGATTATGACAAACAGATAGTATTGCGTAATAAAATGAAGTCAACAGGGCTTTACAAAGAGCATTTCTCAAACGACTATCCTATACTTTGCTTTATAGGCAGATTAACTGCCGTGAAAAAATTAGAGCAAGTACTGGAAGCTCTTGATATTCTAAATAAATTAGGAAAGTTCTTTAATCTTGTATTAATAGGTAATGGTTCCGAAAAGGAGAGTCTAATGGAAAAAGTCAGAAACTTGCATTTGGATAGTCAAGTCTGGTTTTATGGGGCGTGCTATGATGAAGCACTTAATGCTAGTCTGATTTATAATTCAGACTTATGTGTTGCTCCTGGTAATATAGGACTGACTGCTATTCACTCTATGATGTTTGGGTGTCCTTGCCTTTCGCATAATGACTTCCCTTGGCAAATGCCTGAGTTTGAAGCTATCCTTGATGGAAAAACGGGATGTTTTTTCCGACGGGATGATGTGGCAGATTTGGCTAGAGCAATAGATGAGTGGTTTTCTCGCCAAGCAACAAATCGTCAAGCAGTCAGAGAGGCTTGCTTTCAAGAAATAGATGAGAATTGGAATCCTCATAAACAATTACAAATTATAAAAAAAGTAATTTATGAATAGTGTTTATATGTGTATTCGTACCTTTTTGCGTGATTGTTTCTTGTCAACGGTAGGTACATTTAAGCGTCCCTCTCCATATGTTCATATTCTAAATGGGCATATGGTAGATTGGCATCATGACAATGTGGCCGATGGAGAGCGTTTTGCTAGACAATTGGAAAAATTGCATCGATATTGTGATTTTGTCAATATTGAAGATGCGCTTCGTATGATTATGAATCATGAAAAAGTTTCTCGTCCAAAGGTTGCATTTACTTTTGATGATGGTTGGCGAGATTGTTATACTCAGATAGCTCCACAATTGGATAAATACGGCGTGAATGCAATGTTTTTTATTAATCCTAATTTTACGGACGCTGCTGATAAGGGTGACGAGGCTTATATCGAAAACTTTACTGTGAACACAACAAAAAGTCCAGGAAAGCATCCTATGACTTGGCAACAGATAAGAGTACTTCAGAAAAAAGGTTATCTGTTTGGTGCACATACATTGGATCATTATTGCATCAATGATGATAATGTGACGGAGTTGGAGCATCAGATAGTTGATTGTAGGAAAGTGATGGAAGAAAGATTGGGAGTTCCTTGTGAATATTTTGCTTTTCCTTATGGGCGTTTGGAGCATGCTAACCCACTTTCGATAGATATTGCTTGTAAAAACTATAAGTATGTATTTTCACAAAGTGACCACAAACATTTCTTTTCTTTTGGTGGAAAAGTCATCAATCGAAGACACTTTGAGCCTTTTTGGCCTATTCAGCATGTGTTTTATTTTTTAAGTTGTAAAAGAACATAATTTTTAAGTATATAATATGCCAACTCTTTTTCAAATTAATGTAACTTGTAATTGGGGGTCCACAGGCCGTATAGCAGAGGAGATAGGTCAGGTTGCTATTCAACAGGGGTGGGATAGTTATATCGCTTATGGGCGAGGTAAACCTGTGAGTAAATCTCATTTGATTCGTATTGGTAATGATTGGGACATGTATGAACATGGACTAGAGACTAGAATATTTGATAATCATGGTTTAGCCTCTCGTAGAGCAACACGAAAGTTGATTAGACAGATAGAAGAAATAAGACCAGATATAATCCATTTGCATAATATTCATGGTTATTATATTAATTACCAGATACTTTTTGACTATTTAGCAAAGCGTGAAATCCCTGTAGTTTGGACTTTGCATGATTGCTGGACGTTTACTGGTCATTGTGCACATTTTGCGCTTGCAGGTTGTTATCAGTGGAAAAATGAGGAATGCTTGCATTGCAAATATAAAAAGTCCTATCCTGCATCTTTGTTATTTAATCGTGCTAATCGTAATTTCCTTGACAAGAAAAAGGCTTTTACTGCTCCCAAGAATGTGACGATTGTGACGGTTTCTCATTGGTTGGAAGAACTTGTGAAACAATCTTTTTTGAGTTGTCATCAAGTAATAACGATAAATAATGGAATCGATGTTCGGATTTTCTCACCTAAGAATAATGGAAAGGAAATCAGAGAAAAATTGGGCATTACTCAACCATATATGCTCTTAGGTGTTGCAAGTGTGTGGGAAGCCAGCAAAGGTATCTTCGACTTTGTGAAATTACGTGAGTTGCTGCCTGATGATCAATATGCAATTGTATTGGTGGGTGTGGATGACAAGACTGCTAAGATTTTACCACAGGGTATTGTTGCTGTGAAGAGAACAAATAATGTCGAAGAACTAGCCGGGATATATTCGGCAGCAGATATTGTTTTAAATCTTTCTTATCAGGAAAGTTTTGGAATGACAACTGTTGAAGGGTTTGGGTGTGGTACGCCAAGTATAGTGTATAATGTAACGGCATCACCAGAATTATTAACAAACTCTACTGGTTTTGTAGTCAGTCAAGGTGATTTGTCTGCTGTTATTGCTAGTGTAGGGGAGATTTGCCAAAAAGGTAAGGAGTCTTATATTGATGTTTGCAGACAAAAAGTTGTCGAAAAATATAATAAGAATGAACGATATATGGAGTATATTAAATTGTACCAAAATTTGATAAAGGTAGAGTTGTAAGCATTTTTTGCAAATAGATTATGTATATGTTAAAACTGCGACTATCACTTGTTAATGAAGTTGATGGTCGCAGTTATATATTAAGCAATTGCTTGTACGGCTAGATGGTAATAGAAATTTACTTCGAACTAGTACAATTATTAATATTTGTACAAGCGACAATAAGTGCAAGCGGTAACAATCCGTTGGAAAGCATAGTTGTAAATATAGATGTATTTAAAAAAAATGAGATGGTTGGCATAAAAAGTACAAATAAGTCTGTCTTCTTGTATCTTGCAGAAATGGAATTAATAAAGATTAGCAGAGTGAAGAAGAATATTCCTATGAAACAAATTCCAACCAATCCTCCTGCGGCAACTCCATCTGTTAAGAAAAAGTTGGCATTTGCATTTTGTGAACCGTAAGCAACGGCTTTTCCTAATGGTACTGAGTATGGATAATTTTGTGTAACATAATTTATGATATTAATATGCGAATAATATGTATATGGATTTTCAGTGAAAAAATGAACATATAGTTGAGTTAGCCACCCCGCTACACATACCGTTCTTAATAGTAAAATCGCTGCTATTGTAAATATGAGTTCATTGTCTTGTTTCACATAGACTATACATGAAAAACAGATTATGGTTAACATAATATATGAGTGGATATAATAGCTTACCTTTTGTTCGTTGAAGCGTACAATCTGATATAAAATAATGAGAACGAATGGCATTAAAAATGTCATTTTTTGCATATCTACCATAAATAAAAGAATATACCCTGCAAGTGTCAAGAGGACCTTTACCCATTTCTTTTTCTCTAAATATAATACCAAAACAAAAGGGTAAAATGCACCGAACAACCATCCTTGAAGGTAGCCTATACCTGCTAAAGATTCTGACTCGGAGTTCTCGCTTCTCAAGTCATACAATCTTGACATATCTGTAAAAATGTTGACAAAGTGCATGTGATTATGTGCTATTGCTACAAATACAATAGTGAGCAAAATTGTAATGTATTCAATTGCTTTGAAAGGTATCTGTGGCTTTACCATTATGTTCTTAATGGGGGTCCAATCATTGCCAACTTTGAAATAAAGAATGGCAAAAATAAACATAACTAAGCAATATGAGTATATTTGCAAATTATCATCACTGTATAGCACCATCATACTATGAATAAATGGTATATATACAAATAAGTAGAGAAATAAACTGAAAAATGAAGAAATTTTGTTGATTCCTTTGTATTCTGCAAATGGAATACTTGAAAGAAGCAACCAGATAATAGTTCTTTCAATACTCATTGGTTCGTAATCAAGTCGTCCAATATAGTAAAATAGACCATACACAAAATTCTTGTACATGTAGTCATATACAAGAGAATACAAACATGCCAAAAGAAAGTTGCCGTATTTGTTCTTTGATGATAAAATATTGCTTATTATTTTTCCCATAACAAATAAAATCTGATAGATAGTATTATTATTCCTATACACCAAACTGATATTGCAATTCTATTTTTTGTAATTGTACATCTTGATAAAGACAGAATTTTTTTGAATAGTGCGAGTTTACTTATTGCACAAGCGACAGAGAAGCAAAAGAGAGTTGTGTATATTGATAATGAGTTATAGCTGCATATCACCAGGCTTCCTATACCTAAAATGAAGTAGAGCAAGTCGAAATAAAGTTGTGTCTTTTGCTTGTCTTTCACTCTAAATATGGGAAGTAAAGGTTGTGTTAATACAATCGGAAATGACCATAGTGAGAGGCAAATCGCAATGCTACCCGCAGTCTGCCATTCTTGACCTAAAAATAATACGATTAGTTTGTCACCCCCACAACAAATGAAAAGTAGGGGTAAAATAGATAAAATGGATAATAATCGTAATATGGAATTGGTAACTTTCTTTGTTTTATTTATATTATTACCATTTTGACATAGTTCTTGATAGTAAACTTTTCCTATGGCACTTCCGATTAATGACATTGGCATTAATAATAATTGAAATATTATGGAGAGGCAACCAATCTCAGATTTTGAATAGTAAATAGCCAAAATGATTGTAGGCAAACTCAATGCAGAGAATGTAAGAAGATTCGCCGGTGCATCATATAAAGGGAAATTTTTGTATTTTAAAAAAGTATGCTTTAGTTTATTGACAGAGCATTCTCTCCATTTATAATTTGTAATTTTGGGTAAAATCTTTATGCTTAAAAATAAAGCGGTTATGCATTCGGCAATAGTTGTTCCTAATATGAGTCCATTGACAGATGTTATGACTATACATGCTAAAGCAATTCTGAACAGAGCCTGACTTCCTCCTTGAATAATATTTGATAAGGAGAGATAAGTATATTGGGCATATCTATTGTTGAGATTATATGATAATGAATATATTAAGTATGCTATAAAATATATAATATATACAATATTAGTGCCTAAACTTAAACCTCCTATGCTTTGTATAATAGCAAGGAATAATCCGCTTAGTAATGTACCAATAAGCAAGCACAATATTAAGATATGAGGAATTTCATATTCCTCTGCCTTTACAATGGTATTTTCTAAACTCAGAAATAAGACGATTGTTGCAATCGTAATGGTGGATGAAAATACGCCCCATTCGCCAAAACAAGCAGGTGAGTATAGTCGTGACAAAATTGGTGTTACTATGATAGGTAACACATACATTATTAAATTGCTAAACGATAGCTTGGCGGTGTTTATTAATAATGATTGATTTTTATATTTATCTAATAATTTCAAAATTTATACATTTTGGGTGATGGAACATAATACATGGTGATTCCTTTTCTGCCTAAATCCAGCATCATTTTGAGGCATTCATGTGTGTCGTACTCTTGGATGAGTAAATTTGAAATTTTTGTTTTGTGCATGTATGCCTTTAAATGTTTGATAAGAACCATTTCGTGCGTTCTGCGTTCTATGTTGCTTGTATAGCAGCTATAAGTGCCAATATTTCCTTCTTTGTTTCTGTATTTAAAAGTAAAAGTTAAATTGAAAAATTGATTCCAATATGGATGTTCTTTCCATAATAATCCTTCTACGCAATGAACAAATGTTCCAATATAATGCGATTGTATTCCTAGATTGAAAACTAATGCATTTAATTGGGTCATACGATACCATGGCGAATTTTCATCCCAACAATTACGACAACGATGATGGTCTTTCGTAAGCCAATTTGCATATTTGCCTATAGCGCAAACAGAATGTTGTGTATTGATGCTTCTTATGACACCTGGATACTTTCTGAAAGTTTCTGCCAAGTAACCAGCAGCTGTAGGAGTTGTTCTAACATCAAATATGAAATTGGGATCTAAAATATAATCTCTCTGCGGATATGCTGGCATTAATAATGTGCCATTAGGGGTGATTATTTCTAAAATCTTGTCAATAAGTTCTGTAGCAGAACCTTGATAATTATAGAATTCCTTCATGGCAGCATGGATGCAAACGACAGAACCTTTTTTCATTCCCATCTTTTTCATGATAGAAATGAGGTCGTCAGCATTATATTTTTTGTGATAGAAAATCTTACCATATTTCTTTTTAATTTCTTTTCTGAAAGCTGATAAATCTTTTATCCCTGTTATTCTTTTTATAATAATGCCAATTTTTGTTACTATATTTATGTTTTTCTCCATGAAAAAATTAAATAAACAATTTTGCAATGTCTTTTCTTAATAAGATAATGACGAATATGACAAGTGACAAGATGGTAATGCTCAGTACGAAAACCATACGTTTAGGACCTTCGGGCACTGTTGGCACAGAAGCTCCTTTCAATATGGTGAAAGCAGGAGTCTTTTCACGTAATTTCGTTCTAGCCGTTTGAAGCTGTTGGCTTAGTTGACTATATGTATTGAACTTCAATTGCATGTCGTTCTCTAAATCTTCTTGTTTTGAACGGTAGCTTTCTAATATTACTTCTGAATTTGCATCAGAATAACTTCCATAAACCTGTCTTGACTTCTCATATGCGGCTTTTGCATCTTGAGATAGTTTTGTGTAATATGTAACATCAGCTCGTGCTTTATTTGTTCTATATGCAGTTATGAAACTTTGTAAGATACTTCGGACAGAATCCGCTAAAGTTTTACATACCAATGGGTCTTGAGCTGTGGCTTTAATGGTTATTACACCAGTCTTTGAATCAACTGTAAGTTTGATGTTTTCAGCTATGCTTTTGATGATTTTGTCTTGCTCTTTATTAAGTACATATGGATTGATATTCTGGTTAGGAATATTGAGAGATAGAGAGTCATTTGACTTACTAAAGGAGCTAAACAAGTATGATTTTTTTTGATATTTGCTTAGATACTCATAGTAGTTTGTCTCCAATTTCCCATCTTGTGTTTTAACTTTAATATTAAAAAAACTAGACAAAAACTTGTTGTCTTTCATCAACTCAGGGTACAATAATGGTGTTATAGCATCTAGTGAGTTAATTTTTCCCATATCCAAACCGAATGATGAAGCTATGGATGATAAACCTCCAGATTCTGCTGAATTATTAATTTCTGGAGCAAGTTGAGTGTCTGTAGAATAGTAACGAGGAAAACTTGTTATATATATACTTGATAGTACAACACTAATAGTAAAGGTTAGGATAAAGCCTAGCTTATGCTCTAGTATTTTTTTTATAATCAATCTTAAATCAATAACTTGGGTCTTGTCATTCATTTTGTTTTATTTTAAAGGGTTACTTTGTTGGCAAAGTGTTATTTAAAAAATAAACTTCTACTTTATTATGTGACTTAGAGAAAACTAAAGCAAATATAACAGCAATAAGAATTTCTTAAATGTTAATTTGCAAAGTTACATTTATTAACTTAACGCTATTTGCTTACTTTGTATGTTAGGCGATGAAGTAGCTTTATCAACTTTTTGTTTCTTCTTAGTTCTTCTAAAACAAAAGACTTTGCTTCCATAACTTTCGTAATGCACAATTTCTTGTAATAAGAAAATGAGTGTGCTGTGTAGAATGAGTATGTCCATATAGCATGTGGTACCCCCCCGAATCTTATTTTGTAGTCCACTTCCTTACTCCACAGAAAATGAAATCTTTTTACTCTAAAATTAATCAATAGTTCTATCAATTTTAACAATGCAATTTGTCCTAAATTGTATCGACTAAATTTATTGTCGTGAGCTATTTTGTGAAGATAGAAATCTTCACCTATGAGCTCTCCGATACATCCTGCTATTGTTTTGCCGTCTATGACAACTTTATAAATTAATCCATTTTGGAAAAAATCATTAAATCTCTTGCAGTCTTCTTCTTCTGTTAAATTGTATTTTAGATATTTAGATTCCATTCTCTCTTTGGACAATTTACTGATATTTGTATAGTCCTCAAATGAAATGTCTTCTCCTTGGCTGCATTTGTATTCTACATTTGGGAAGTCGCGTAGAATTCTTCCTAAATAGTATTTGGCATGTTTTTTTGTTTGTTTGCCAAGGCTATCAATGTACTGTTTGAATGTTGATGGAAGTACGGCGATGTTATCAACGTTGTCTGAATATTTTATGAGAGGATATTTGGTTTGGAAATTGTTTGTCTCGAAAACACTAGTTATGTTAATATTTTGCACATGATACTCCTTGAAAAGAAAGGACAAAAGCAACTCCCATTCTTCCTTTTCTACGTCTAAATAGAATTTATTTTCTATTTTTACATTTCCCTCTTTTTTAGAGTAGCTGATAGGAAAAATATTTCTTAAAAATCCATTTTCATCTCTGCTTTCGATGTAAATTACATCTTTTGGAAGACGTTTTGAACTTGTTAAATAGTTGTGGTATTTATCCAATAGATATTGTGAAATGAATTCTTTGGACAAATTACTTTTTGAAAACGAACACTTCATATTTGTTATTTAAATTATAAGTTGCTATAATAGAGTACATGTTTATGCAGCCAAAGCCCTTTCTGTTCCCAAGCCCTCCTTGATGTATTCCTTCATCGCCTCGGAAGCATGGGCGGATTCTGTCAAGTCCATCGTGGCAATCACTTTCTTGCCTTTGCCTTCTCGGAAGTTCTTCAGCCAAATCTTGTCGTGCGACTTGTTTTTGAGTTGTTCGAAGCTCAAAGAGGCATTCTCCTGGATAGAAGCGTCGAGAGCTTCTTTTTCCGATTCGGAAAGGTAATCTTCATTGGCTTTCCTCTGGGGCAGCATGATGTTGGAAGCATCCTCGGATGCAAACTTGAATGCTGTCCGAAGCATTTGTGAGAGTTCTCGTTCGTGAGAATCGCCCTTTATGGTCTCTGCAAGTTCGTTGATTCCTTCCTTGAAATTATCAAGCAACTCTTTCTCGGTTATTCTGCAGATGTTGATATAGCGGTGATCCATCGATAGATCCATCAGGTTGTTAAGGTCGCAGAACACGCTGATCTTGCCAAACTTAGTTACTCCTGTGAGGAATGCGAACTTGATGTAGCGATCCTGGGGCTTCAGTACCGAGTAGTATGCTTTCAACTGATTACGATGATCCTCTTGAAGCTTCTCATTTTGCAGTGTCTGAAGAATAGGTTTGTCATATTCGTCGACAAGGATAACTACATTCCTGCCTTCTTTCTCTGCTGCCCTTGCTATCACTCCCTTGAAGCGAAGGGGGAGTGTGACTTCTGATTCACGGGTTCCATATTTGTCCTCCCAAGCTGTGAGGTAGTCGTTAAGAACATTATACAGACTGCCTTCTTCTCTGAAGTTGGCTGTGTTCAGGTCTATATGGAATATGGGGTATTGCTTCCATTCTGTCTCTAATTCATAAATGGCAAGGCCTTCGAAGAGTTCCTTCTTGCCTTGGAAATATGCTTCCAGGGTAGACAAGAAGAGACTCTTTCCGAATCGTCTCGGGCGACTCTGAAAGTAATATTTGCCCTCATCTGCGAGTTTATATACAAACTGTGTCTTGTCAACGTAGGCGTAACCGTTACGTCGTAAGTCTTCGAAATTTTGTATTCCTATAGGATATTTCATATTAGTTTCCTCCTCGTCATGCTCTTACTTCGTCATATTGGCGATAGTATCGATTGCAGACGTAAGCAATTATATTATATGTGTATTTATATATATAATGCAAAAGTATCTGATTTATTTTGTTTTGATTCAGATATTTTATATTTCTCCTATCTCTGTCGCATTACCTTGCTGGAATATGAGGTATATTCCGTGAAGTTGTGTTCCTGCGGATAGACTTTGGATATTTGTATCTGCTATGTATTTGTTTAATTGTTCTACAGCCTGTTCTTTTGCTGTCTTTGCTTCTCTATCCGTTGCCTTTGATGGAAGATACTTCAACTCTATGATATAGCTGTGGCGGAGGGTGGAGAATTTCTTTGTGTCTGCCAACAGGAAGAAGTCGCAATAGCCATGATTTGCCTCTATCTCTGGATGCGCTATGAAGAGCTTTGAGAGATGAAGGTAGGCATTGAAATAACCTTGTATGTTGCGTTCTCCCTGAATGCCGTCTCTGATGCTACTG
>CAJJTI010000042.1 GCA_905194705.1 uncultured Solobacterium sp.
ATTCACCGTTTAATTCAAATTGTCAAAATACTGCTTGACAGATATTAGCAGGTTTGTACTTACTTCTTAAACAGCTCAGAATGTGAACCAAGTCGATAAAGCATCAAAACAAGAACATCTCCACAAATCTCATAAATAAGCAGCCAGTCCGGTTCGACGTGACACTCACGCGTACCTTTGTAGTTTCCTGTAAGGTCATGATCCCTGTATTTTGCTTCCAGCGTACCGCCATTCGCCAGAATATCGATTACCTCAAACAGCTTATCAAGATTTTTATTTTGCTTTTTGGCAAGCTTCAAATCCTTTTTAAACTGATTGGTAAACTGAATGTCGTATTTCATACGTCGAGAGCTGCCTTAAGCGCATCCATACTGGAATAACGCGGAGCAGAAGGATCCTTCATCATTTTTCTGCCTTCCTCAATGGCAGCGGCTGTCGTATCATTCGGTACTTCCAGTTTTAATTCAAAAGGAATACCATGCTCACGGATAGCGGTTCTCAGGAACATATTTACAGCAGTTGTCATATTCAGACCAAGCTCATTGAAAATTTCCTCCGCCTGGTCCTTGATTGCCTTGTCTGTACGAATATTTAAATTAGTTGTTGCCATACAGAACACCTCCATTCAAGTACAGTATACTTAAATATACGTCTGATATCAACACATTGTCATTATATAAGATACATAAATTCTGTTAAAATGCATCGAAATCCATCTGCGTAGCGATCTGCGCATAGCCTTTGTACTCATCATTGCTGCTTTCTGCATACATATCGTTCACCACCCCGATTGTGAGTAAGTCAAGATCCCGGATGGAGATGCCGAGCTGTACGCAGCAAAGCAGAAACAAGGGTGTGGTCATCGTGCGGTCAGTTGCGTGAAGTTTTTTTAGTTTCTACATCCGTCTGGACATTTAAGCACCAGAGCTCGATGATTTTCGAAAGCACCTGGTAGATGGAGAAGGTGCTGAACTCATCAAGTCATTCCTTTGGACTGTCCTGGATAGTGGGATCTGCATGCTTTGCCATGATGTAGACGATGTTCTCAAACATCTCAAGAGAGAACATATCGAGGTGAGAGGAACCTTCATCACTGTTTCCGATAGTCTTTCCAAGTGCATCGAGATCCTTATAGATGATAATGGTAATTTAAAGATAACCAAAAAGGATCGTTTAAAAATCACTGCTACCTTATGAGAATTGTTCCCGGAGAAGCCTTTGGCCCAGCTTTCTCTGACAGCTTCTGGATTTTTAACGGTGCCGGGATATTCTAGGATACCTCCTGGTGTGGCACCGTTTGCAAAGAACTTAGCACCATATTCCTCGGTCGCAATTGCAAGATCGATTGCATTCTTGACCATAGCGATGGGAGAGTAGCCGACCAAACCTTCAAAGCGAAGACCTGGAACGTGGAGCACGCCAGACGATTTTAGGATAATTGTTCCATTTTTATTGTTGATGCATCCGAATCATGCATTTGATATTGGTAGTAGAGGTGACCTTTATCGTCACGATCCACACTTATTCGATTGACCATCAGCGGATAGAGAGCGATGACTTTACCTTTGCCATTTCGTATAATTTGCGCATAAGCATTTCCATAAAGGAGAAGATGCGTCATCAAGGTCTCTTGGAAGACAAAGGATGTCATTTCCAGATTTGGCTCATCGTGAATCAGTCGATACAGAGGATGATTGATTGCCTTTTCTTTACTATAGGAGTCAGTATACTTATAAATATAGACTGGCAGTCCTGCAATGGACTTCAAAACACTCCTGACGCAGGCATAGACTGCAGTCATCTGCATGGCGCTTCGTTTATTGACGGCTTTGCCAGAGTTGCTTCCACCAAAGAGAAAACGATAGGCGCTGTCATTGGTACTGTTGGTGAGCTTGTCTCTGTAATGAAATAGCCCCGATAAAAATCCCATAAATATTTCTTTCTGCCTTAAGAGGAATATAAAATTCAAAGTTCCGTCGTAAAACAATCTGTGCAAATGCTTGCGATTGCAAGCAAAAGTAAATATAATAAAGCGAAAAGAGGCGATACTATGGCAAATACATCCGCAGTTTATGCAAGAATAGATACTAATCTCAAGGATAATGCTGAAAGCATTCTTTCTCAGCTTGGCATTTCTCCATCCAGTGCAATTCAGATGCTTTATAGCCAGATCGTACTAAAAAAGGGTATGCCGTTTGAATTGAAACTTCCTTCTTCTAAGCCATTAGCTGTTGGTTCAATGACCAGAGAAGAACTTGATGCAGAACTCCAGAAGGGTGTTGATTCCATCAAAGCAGGAAAGGTATATTCTGCAGATGAAGTCGATGCAGTACTTTCAAAAGAGTTTGGCATATGACGGATAGCTACAATGTCGGTTATTCTGTAGATGCACTTGGCGATTTACGTGAAATCTATTCGTATATTGCGAATGAACTTCTTGTTCCGGAGACAGCCGTAGCTCAGCTGGGGCGCATACGAAAGGAAGTTCGTTCATTGGATTTTATGCCAGCTCGTTATACGTTAGTTGAATGGGAGCCTTGGCATTCGATGAAAATGCATCAGCTTCCGGTAGACAACTTTATTGTGTATTATCTTGTCGATGATAAAGAAAGGACAGTTACAGTAGTACGAATATTCTACGGTGGTCGAGATATCGAAAGAATTATAAATTCAAATAAGTAAACAGATGTGGAGCTTTTTGCGTGAAAACAAGAGCTCCATTTTATATGAATAAAATTCTTCTGTCATCATAGACAGAAGCGCCTGTATTATTCCCACAGCGAATCGCACGGTCAAGTCCCATGATAGTGGCGACGGCTCCGTCGATTTTCTCTGTGGATTTTTTGTCAGCTTTTGCTCTAGTGTTAGTTTCATGAGTTCAAACAGATTTGTCAACTGGATAAAAGCGTTCGATTATAAAGTGAAAAATGAAACAGAATTAATTGATATCATCGAAAACTATATTACCCGCGAATGCAACAATCAAATAAACAGTCGTACAAAAGCACTGCCAGCACTTTTATTCAAGGAAGAAAAAGATTACCTGAGGCCAATCGGTAATAAAATGAATCTTGAAACGTATATACAAAACAGAAAAAGATTAAAAGTACCGAACACTCTACTTGTCAGTTTCAAAAGCAGTCAATATTCGGTACCGTGTAACTATATTGGAAAATATGTAGATGTAATTTCAGTTGGAAGCGAATTGTACATCTATCATAATCATTCCCTTATTACCGTACATACACTAACAGAAGAACCAATCAATTAAAAGAAGATCACAATAGCGCTGTAAGGCGCAACTTTAAGAGCAGGGCTATGCTCGAAACAGAAATACTACCAGCTAAGCTGGTGGATATTTATTTGGACATATAATTAGCGAAAAATAAATGTGATGAAGATATTGGTGATAAAATGATTATGTTTAAATTGGAATGATAAAATGAATGGATATTTTTATGTTTTAATAGCAATCGATTTATTTGTGCTTTGTTTTATGTGCGTTCTTACACATTTGAATGAATCATTGAATAAAAAACAAAAGTGTGGTTTTTTTCTTGCGTTTGCACTTATTGCAATAATATCTTTGTTAGAAGTTGTAACGTTATTAGTAGATAGAATGCCAGTACAATATCGTTATTTAAATATCCTTTCAAATTATCTTGGCTTTGGTTTATCACCAGTTGTATCAATATGTTTAGCATATGTATTAGATAAGAAAGTATCATTTAGAAAAGAAATTAAAATTGCATTATTTTCGGAGATTGTTTATCTTATTTTTTTAGCTTTATCTATTCCAAAAGGACTGATATTTTCGGTAAGTGAAAATAATATATATTCACGTGGTCCATATTTTTATATCTATATTATTGTTTATTTTTTGGCGATTATTTATCTTTCTATTTCTACTATTATTACTGCCAGCCAGTTTCAAAATCATAGTAAGAAATTAATTTATCCACTTTTTCTCTTTATGATGGTTGAAACAATTATTCAAATTGCATTACCAGAGTTACATGTTACATGGTTATGTGTGACGTTGTTATCAGTATTATATTTTATTTATTGTAATGAGATGTGGAATCAATTAGATGAATTAACAGGATTATTAAATCAAAATAGTTATCTTCATCGTACTAGTGGAATGAGTCGTACAAAGGGTGTATTAGTTGTATTTGATGTGGATAATTTTAAATTAATAAATGATAAATATGGACATTTAAAAGGGGATATCAGTTTAACAGAAATTGCCGATTGCATTAAAAAAGCCTATGAACAATATGGATATTGCTATCGGATTGGCGGAGATGAATTTTGTGTCATATTAGAAAATAATGTGTCAATAGTAGAATGCACAAAAGAGTTTTTACGCTTATTAGAAGAAAAACGAGAAACATACTCGTTTATTCCAACAGTATCATTTGGATCTTATTCTTTTGATGGTGAAGATATTATTACTATTAAAGAACGTGCAGATCAAGAAATGTATCATTATAAAAATGAAAGAAAAAGAATAAAAAAGCAGAATAATATATATCCTGCTAATAAAACTAATGATTCATATCCCAACATGTTTTGGTAGCAATTCTACCAAAAGTTACAGGTAGCATCCATGGTAACAACCGTGTAGGTACATGTGCTATTGCTGATATCACAGTATTCGGCCGTATCGCTGGTAAGAACGTTGCTGCTAACAAATAGTTTCAATTAAATATGTAATAGAGTATATATGTCGTATTTAGCATGTATGCTTCTTTTTTTATTTGTATAATAAAGATGAAGGATTAAGAAAACACATATGAATAATAATTTGTTTATAAAAAGTATAGTCTTTGATTGGGACAAGAAGACAGTTATTTAAGAGAAATTGAAGCTTTTCAAGATCTTGATAAATTAGACTTTAATGTACTAGTAACGTTTTTTGTTGGTGAAAATGGCAGTGGCAAATCAACATTATTAGAGGCTATAGCTGTAGCTCATGGATTTAATCCAGAAGGTGGAACAAAGAATTATGCTTTTTCTACCTATGATTCTCATTCTGAATTATATGAAGCAATTAAAGTTGCAAAGGGATATAGAAAAGAAAAAATAGGATATTTTCTAAGAGCAGAAAGTTTTTATAATGTTGCTACTCAAGAAGAGGAATATGCAGATTATTTGCATCCTTCTCTTAAGTATCACGAAAAGTCACATGGGGAAAGCTTTCTTGAACTAGCACAAAATTATTTGCAACCAAATGGTTTATATTTATTCGATGAACCTGAAGCGGCATTATCACCACAAAGACAATTAACATTATTAATGGAAATAGATGAATGTGCAAAAAATGGATCACAATTTATTATCGTTACACATTCACCAATACTTCTAGGAATACCTAATGCAAATATTTATTCTTTTGATACTGGGCAAATACATCTATGCGATTATGAAGATACAGAAAGTTATCGTATTACTAAAATGTTTGTAAATGATCGAGAAGCATTTTTGCATCGATTGCTAGATGGAAAATCAAATGAAAATTTTTCTTCTTGACTGATATGAGGGTGTTATATAACCGTAAATATTTATCTCCTAGCAGTAAAATTTTCTCCTAAAAAATGATATAATTTAGGAGTAAAAATAGATATTTAGGAGATACACAATGAGGTCATTTGATTATTCAACTTTAAAAGAAAAAACATGGGATCATGAAATTATTTCACTTATTGCTCAAATTCATGAATATAAAGGAAGACAAGAAGTATATCTTAAACAAAAACCAGAAGAATTGAATAAGCTTGTAGAAATAGCAAAAAGGCAAAGTACAGAAGCATCCAATGCAATTGAAGGTATAAGAACAACTAATGCTAGATTAAAGGAATTATGCGAAGAAAAAACAACTCCTAAAAATCGTGACGAAGAAGAAATTCTTGGTTATAGAGATGTTCTGAATACAATTCATGAAAACTATGAATATATTTCAATAAGAACAAATTATATTTTGCAATTACATAGGGATTTGTATAAATATACAGAAAAAAGCATCGGAGGTCATTTCAAAATATCTCAGAATGTGATAGCAGCTATTGATCGAAATGGAAAAGAATATATTCTTTTTACACCTCTAGCACCATATGAAACTGCACCTGCAATGGATGCTATCTGTGAAAGTTATAATAAAATGATAGAAAATGATGAATTGGATGCAATTTTACTTATTCCGATTTTTATACATGATTTCTTATGTATCCATCCATTCAGCGATGGTAATGGGAGAATGAGCCGTCTACTTACAGCTTTACTTCTTTATAGAAGTGGATATGTTGTTGGTAAATATATTTCTATTGAGAGTAAAATAGCCAATAATAAAGATTTATATTATAAAGCATTAGAAGATTGTCAATCTGGATGGTACGAAAATGATGAGGATGTTACTCCTTTTGTGAAATATATGTTGAGAATTATTCTTGCGGCATATAGAGACTTTGAAGAAAGAGTTGAATTAGTAAGTGAAAAGCTTCCGGCAAAAGAAATGGTGAGACGCGCAATATATAGTAAGATGGGGAAATTAAGTAAAAGTGATATTAGTGAGTTATGTCCTTCAATAGGAGTAAAATCAGTGGAGCTTGCTTTAAAACAGTTAGTTGATGAGGGGGTTCTTGAAAAAAAAGGATTAGGCAGGGCAACATTTTATATACGTAAAGACATAAATTTATAAAGGAGATATTTATAATGAAAAAGAGAAAAATTAAGCAATTCTTTATTAGAGTATTATGTGCTTTATTCGTTTTTATGGCATTACCAGTGACGATTCATGCGGATATTGGCCCAAAAGCATCTGTACATATCCAGTTTAAGAATATGCCTGATGAACTATGCTATGGAACTTTACTTTCTGAAAAAGAATCTACAGGACCGGCATCAGTATGGGATGGTATAAAAGAGCATGCGAGAAAAGATGAAGAAACTTCAGATATATGGAATGCATTTGTAAATTACAAAGATTCTGATGGATATTATTATTTGCAACAACACTATAAAGTAAGTGATACAAATGAAATTGCATGGACATATTATCCACCTGGTCGTTTTAAGATTTTGTTATATTATCCAGAAACAGGAACATTTGTATCCAGTGGTATTTATGAGCGTTATGCGTTTGATACATATTATACAGTTGATATGAAGGGTATAGATATCCACGATGTTGAATATAATGAAGAACTAAGTACAAATGAAAGAATAGAAGCTTATCGTTCTTATGAATATCGCCAAGAAATGATAGGACTTGCTGTACGTATTGTCTTAACGATTGTTATTGAGATGCTAGTTGCTTTATTATTTGGCTTTAGAGAAAAGAAACAGTTAGTGATACTGGCAGTTGTAAATATCATTACACAAATCCTGTTAAATGTAGGATTAAATATTATTAACTATAATTCTGGATCTATGGCATTTTCTATCTTCTATGTACTTCTTGAAATTGTAGTGTTTATTTTAGAAGCGATTTTATATTGTACGCTTCTTAAGAAAGCTTCAATAACAAAGAAGAAAAACTGGTATTATGTTTTATATTCTTTTATAGCTAATTTAGTATCATTTGTGGCAGGCATGATAATTGCTAATGTAATACCAGGTATATTTTAGTGATATGACTTTAATTGTAAACAATTATTCTAACAGTAATATCATTTGTTGCAACTAAAATTATTTGATTTAGTTATCTGCTTTTTTAGATAAAATGCCAGGAAATAGACTTGTATTAGCTTGTGTATTTGCTTTATTTGTTTCTTTTCCTTTTGCGGTACTCAATGTATTAACAGGTGCGATGATGGCCGATATTGTCCAATATGATACGATAACAACTGGTGTTAACCAAGAAGGTATATTTGGAGCAGCTAGAAGTTTTATTGTGAAAATGGGCAATTCATTAGCGATTATGATTGTTCCTTCACTTATTGTTACAGGAGCTGTAGAAGAAGAAAATGTAGGTATATTAGGCTTAAAACTTACAACTGTAGCAGGTAGTATATTTTGTATTTTGGCTATCTTAGTATTATTGCAATATAAAGAAAGTGATGTGCTTCAAGCTATAGAAGCTGGTAAAGGGGAAGTAAAATGAGTAGTGCGTCTTTAGAAGATAAAAACTTATATTATGCAAAGCGTCTAGCGGAAATGATTAAGTGCAAAACAATATCCAATAAAGAAAATATAGATGAAACTGAATTTTTTAAGTTAAGAGATGTTGTTAAAGAGTTATTTCCAAAAATGCATGAAAAAGCTACATTAACAATATTAGGTGATGATGCCTATCTTTATAAAATAAAAGGAAAAGATGAATCAAGAAATGTCATGGTCATGTCTCATCATGATGTAGTTGATGCAACAGGGGATTGGAAGGAAGAACCTTTTGGTGGTGTAATTAAAGATGGAAAGCTTTGGGGTAGAGGAACAGTAGATACTAAAACACCTTTATTTGCAGAGTTTAGTGCAATTGAAGAACTACTTGAAGAAGGTTTTGAATTTCCCGTGAATGTATATTTGTTTTCTTCTCATAATGAAGAAGTTAGCGGTAATGGAGCACTACTTGCATTAGATTATTTTAATGAAAATCATATACGTTTTGACTGGATCAGTGATGAAGGTGGTGCAGTGATTGAACCACCAATGGCGGGTATTGCAAAAAAATGTGCCATGATGGCAGTACATGAAAAAGGAAGATGTATTGCTGAAGTTGTTGCAAAAAAACCGCAAGGTCATGCTGGTCTTACAGGAGGCTTTCAAACACCAGTAATGAGAGTAGCAGCATTTATCAAAGAAGTTGATGAAAAGAAACCGTATATTCGTAAACTTCATCCTGAAGTGAGAGGAATGTTTGAGGCTTTAGCTCCATATATGTCATTTCCAATGAAATTTGTTTTTTCTAATCTTAATGTATTTTCCGGCTTATTAGTTAAAATTATTCCTGGCATGAATGCTTCAGCAGGTGAAATGCTAGGAACAGGTTGTACATTTAGGAAAATAAATACTGATAAAGATAGTAATTGTATTGCCGAAGCATTTTTAAGATGTATTAATGATGAAGATTTAAATAAAGATATTAACACTTTAAGAGATATTGCTTCAAAGTATGATATTGAAATTAATGTTAAAGAAAATGAGTATTATAAACCTTCATCTATTGAAAGTAAGGAATATCAATATATCAAAAAGACAGTAGAAGAAGTATTTGATTATGCTATAGCTACACCATTTATCTTGCCTGCTGGTACTGACGCAAGAAGATTTACAGGACTATCAGATGCGGTAATTCGCTTTGCACCAATTGATATTGATAACAAACAATATGCTTCAGTTCATGGTGAAAATGAAAATATCAGTGTAGATAAATTATCATTAGCTGTAGCGTTTTATAAAAAATTATTAAAAAATTATAAATAACATTAAACGAAGTGGAAAAGTCTACTTCGTTTTAATTTGTTGAGTGCGTAATTAAATGCTGTAATGGTATTGTATAATGCAATTAATAAAGGAGTTTATCTAAATGGAGAAAGTGTATCATATTTTAAAAATAGCTATAGGATGTGTTATTGGTGTATTTGCTGGTACAAGTATTTATCAATGCGTTGATTATAGTATGCATAAAGATTTATATATGCTAAGAAGTGCTCCCTGGTATTTGAGTATACAGATAAATGCCTTATTTACGATAATTGTTGTCACAATATTATTAGTAATTATGTATATTTTGAAAAAGAAGTCCTATTAAAGAAGGCTTGAATAGTGTAGAATTTTAACCATGAAGAATTTTATACATACATGGTTTGGAACCCGGGAATTTTACAAAATGGTAATGGCAGTTTCATTACCTTTAGTTATCCAGCAGTTTATTTCTACTTTTGTCAGTTTATTAGATAACATCATGGTAGGACAGGTTGGTACACTTGCAATGAGTGCAGTATCTGTATCTAATCAGCTACTAATGGTAGTAAATCTAGCAATTATTGGAAGTGTTAACGCTGCTGGTATTTTCGGTGCACAGTATTTTGGAAAAGATGATATGGAAGGAATGCAAGCATGTCTTCGTTTTAAGATTTATATTGCTTTACTTTTCAGCACAGTAGGCTTATTTATCTTTTCTTTCTTTGGACAAGATTTAGTTGGTTTATATTTACATGAAGGTATAAACGATGCGGCTTCTATTGCAGTTACAGCAAAATATGCAATTGATTATATTGATATAATGCTGGTTGGACTTATTCCTTTCGCAATCACGATGGCGTTTGGTTCATCTATGCGAGATACTGGTAAAACAGTACTTGTCATGGTTAGTAGTCTTATTAGTGTCGCAGTTAACTTTTGCTTAAATTATTGCTTAATTTTTGGTCATTTTGGTTTTCCGAAATTAGGTGTAGAAGGTGCTGCTATTGCAACAGTTATTGCAAGATACGTAGAAATGGCTGTTGTATTATATGGTTCAGTTCGTCATAAACATGACTATTACCCATATGTTCCAAATTTGTTTCATAAATTAAGTGTTCCTTTTGATTTAGTGGAAAAGATTATTAAAAAGGGTACACCACTTATTATGAATGAAATATGCTGGTCAATGGGTATTGCGGCAATCTCTCAAAGATATTCCATTAGAGGTTTAGAAGCTGTTGCGGCAATAAATATTAGTGAAACAGTAGCGAACTTATTTGCAATGTCCTCAATGGCATTAGGTATTTCTGTCTCTATCCTTGTTGGACAAAGACTAGGGGCTGGAAAAATCGAGGAAGCTAAGGATGTTGATAGAAAGATGCTCGCTTTTTCCATCATGGTGAGTTTGGTATTTACGCTGATATTATTTATTGCTTCACCATTTTTACCAAAGATATATAGAACAGATGCAGCTGTGCAGGATTTAGCTTGTACATTATTAAAAATAACCAGTTTATCACTCCCATTAGGTGCGATTTGTAACATTTGTTACTTCACCCTAAGATCAGGAGGAAAAACGGTTATTACGTTCTTATTTGACTGTGTGTTTACATGTACTGTAAGTTATGGAACAGCAACAGTATTAACACTATTTACACAACTACCAATTGCTACTATTTATTTCTGTGTAAAAATGGTAGATATTATTAAGGTTGTCATCGGTTTAACTTTATTAAATAAAGGTATCTGGATTCACAATCTTGTTAACTAATAAAATAACTGTTTACGTTTTTTTGCTTCTTCAATTAAATCGAAAGAAGAATCATCATTTAAAAAGTGAATATTGAGGCCTTCTACTACAGAAAGGGCTCTTTTTAAATATTCATCCGTTAAAAATAATGAAGGGTTGTGTACGTCTAAACCAATAATCATTGGGCAGTTTTCTTTGGCAAATTCTTCAAATGCAACTCTTGTTGGGTAAGCGTAACGTTCACCATCCTCATATTGTTTCTTACCATAGAAAACACCACTACCGCAGTTAAGCTCTAATGGCATATTAAATTCTTTGGAAATCGTTGCGATTCTTTTTGCAGCAGTAATAACAGCTTCATCCGTTCTAGGATAGCCATACATAAATAAATCTGGATGAGCAATATAGTCACATAAACCGTGTTTACATGCTTCATATAAACAATCTACATATGCTTCTATTTGATCTTTATTTGTGAACGAATAACTGCTCTTACCAAAATAGGAAAGATCATGTTGTCCTAAAATACAATAATCAGTATCTTTTCTGTGTTCTGTTAAAGTTTTCCATTCAGTAGTAAAATACTCAACTTCCATACCAACGTAGATGTTAATAGAGTCTTTATATTTTTCTTTTAAAGAAAGAATGGAGTTATAATATTCTTCTTTTTGTTCAATTTTCATACGAACAGTAGGATCTTTTTTAATATATGGGCAATGGTCACTGAAGCCTAAATCTGTTAATCCTGCTTCAATCGCATTTACTACATATTCTTCATCATCACCTATAGCGTGACCGCATCTTTTTGTATGTGTGTGATAATTTCTTTTAATCATCTTTATATACCTCGAAACGCCTTCAATCGTACCATAAGATTGTTAATAAAACGTTAAAAACGATGAAAATAACAAAAATTAAAAAAATCAACAGTTTCTTTTTTACACAAATAAGGTAGAATACAATCTCTAGGAGTTTAAGAAAATGGCTAGGAAAGAATTATCTTTAGATGAAATATTAAAAAAATTAGATGCAGCAGAAAAAGAATTTGATGAGAAAATGAAAAACAGTGGATTGGATAAAATAATTGCTGAAGACACCGCGAAAAAGACGGATTTGAAATAAAATTTTAAAAACCTATTAGAATGAGATAAAATAGTTCCATGAAAAAGATTTTTATATGTTTAATCGTAGCTTTTATGTGTTTTTTAAGTATTGCACAAATTGGTGCTGAAGAAGAAAATACTTCTAATGTAGAAGTAAGTGCACCAAGTGCAATTTTAATAGATGAAGCTACAGGTACCGTTTTATTTCAAAAAGAAGCTGACGCCCATAAAGATCCTGCAGGATTAACTAAAATTATGAGTGTATATCTTGCGTGTACAAATTTAAAAGAAACTGATATTGTTACTTTATCTAAAGAAGTATCAAATTCCTATGATCATAGTACTAGTGTAATATGGGTTATGGAAGGAGAAAAAATTTCGGCTTTAGATCTTGAATACGCTTCCTTAATTCAAAATGCCAATGATACAACGGCTATGCTTGCGGATAAAGTGTCAGGAAGTGCTGATGCATTTGTATCAAAAATGAACGAAAAAGCACAAGAACTGGAAATGAATAACACGAATTTTCAGAATATTTTTGGCCTGAATAATGAAAATAATTATTCCAGTGCTAGAGATATTGCGACTCTTGTTAGAAAAGCAACGAAGAATGAAACTTTCGCAAAAATATTTGGGGCATCAAGCTGGACAATTAAACCAACAAACCTTCAAAGTAATGCAAGAGTATTAGCACAAGGATGTGAATATTTACGCTCAGGCAGTCATTACAACAGTGATATAGATGGTTGTAAAGTTGGTTATACTGCTGAAGGAGGTTATGTTCTAGCAACCAAAGCGACTAAAGGAGATACCACATTTATTGCGGTAGTGCTTGGTGAAGAAACAGAAAGCAAATGCTATGAAGATGTAGATAAATTATTAGCTTATGGGTTTAATAATTATCATACAATTGAGATTACGCCAGAAGATATCGGCACAAAAATAGTAGAAGTATATGATGGAAAAAAACATATTTCTAATATTACATTTACTGTGAATGATTCATTTATGGCTTTAGTGCCATTAAGTATCAAAAAAGAAGACTTAACAACGGAAATTGTTGTGGCAAATGAGTCATCTCCAGTGGCAGATGATATTGAAGCAGAAGTACATTTTATTTTAAATGGTGAAAATGTAAGTACTTCCAAGATGGAAAAAAATGTTGAAGATGTAACAAAACAATCTTCAGAAGTAGCAAAAGAAACAGGTACATTAAGAACATATTTTGATTATTTCTGTATTGGGGTACTTGGAATATTGTTATTTGTTAGGATAAGTGTAGCTTTAACACCACCTAAACAATAAGGAGGAAAAATGAAAAAAATATTCAAAATGATATTAGTAAATGCTTTATCTTTATGGATTATCGATGTTTTATTTATTAGTATTCATTTTACAGATACGACAACATTAATCGT
>CAJJTI010000043.1 GCA_905194705.1 uncultured Solobacterium sp.
TTTAAAGACCGTTGTGACAAGTGTATTGCTGCATGTAGTGGTGAATATCCTCACGAAATACAGATTACACCAACGCACAGCGTAGCATGTTATAGATACTATGAAGAAAATAAGGAGGAAAGCAAATGAGTGAAAAGGAAAATTCAGTAAAAATTGATACAGACTTTACACCAGTTGAATATGATCCTCAATATATTCTAATGGTAAACAACTTGAAGAAATATTTCCCAATTAAAAAGGGATTTATTTCACACACAGTTGGACATGTAAAAGCTGTTGATGGTGTTACTTTCAACTTAAAACGTGGAACAACTATGGGACTTGTTGGTGAATCTGGTTGTGGTAAAACAACAACAGGTAGAACAATTCTTCGTTTATCTGGAGAAAAAACAGCAGGCCAAGTTCTTTTCAATGGTAAAGAAGTATACGATTTATCAAATAAAGAATTACGTGATTTACGTACTAAGATGCAAATCATCTTCCAGGATCCATTCTCTTCATTACAACCAAGAATGCCAGTAGGCGAAATTATTGGTGAAGCTGTTAGAGAACATCATCTTGTAAGTAAAGCAGAATACAATGATTACATTGATAAAGTAATGGACGATTGTGGACTTCAATCTTTCCAAAAAGATCGTTATCCACATGAATTCTCTGGTGGACAAAGACAAAGAATCTGTATCGCCAGAGCTTTAGCTCTAAACCCAGAATTTGTTGTATGTGATGAACCTGTATCTGCTCTAGACGTATCAATTCAAGCTCAAATTATTAACTTATTAAAAGAATTACAAGAAAAGAGAAACTTAACTTACTTGTTTATTTCTCACGACTTATCTGTCGTAGAACATATCAGTGATTCAGTTGGTGTTATGTATTTAGGAAATTTAGTTGAATATGGAACTACAGAAGAAATTTACAACAATCCATTACATCCTTATACACAAGCATTATTCTCTGCAATTCCTATACCAGATCCTACAAGCAAGATGAACAGAATTGTATTAGAAGGTAGTATTCCTTCTCCTGCTAATCCTCCAAAAGGATGCAAGTTCCATACAAGATGTTCTAAGTGCTCAGAAATCTGTAAACATAAAGCACCAGTTCAAAAAGAAATTGAACCAGGTCATTATGTAGTATGTCATTTATATGACCATATGAAGGATATAAATGAAAAATAAAAATAAAGAATTTGAAGATGATGGTCACACAATTGTAGACATGTCTCAAGTTGAGCGACCTAATCTCTTCTCATTTCGTAGTAACGATACAGCTAATCATGAAATGAAAAGTAAGAGAAGCAGCGATAACTATTCTTATAGTAAAGAAGAACGAAGATGGGCCATATTTGGTGCATTAAAAGCTTCAATGCTTATTGGACTTGCATATATTGTTGTATTAGGTTTAGTTGTATTATTACTTGTGTTATATTTCAATAAAGGGTAAGAACTTTGGTTCTTACCCTTTTAAGAAAGAATGAACAATGTTTGACTAACAATAAAGATAATTATGAATAATATTATTGATGGTGAAGTAAGGAATATTTTCCATAACTTAGATTCTGTAGCACCATAGCGAATAATATTTGTACTGACGCTTTTATTGACAATAATCACAACACACATAATATAGATGAATACTACAAGTAAAGTTGTCACTAATATTAATTCAGGAGGCATAATGTCAATTAACCATACAAATAGATGGATAAATATTGAAGATAAGATTGTAATTCGTATTGAGTGATATTTTAAGGCAATTAATGATAGATACCAGCCAATAAAGAAAGCAGGTATTGCAGAAGGTAGATTACCTTGAATAAGAGCGAACAAGAATGCTGAAGCTAATACTCCAAAATATCTACCGAAGTGTCCAAGTTGTCTTTGAACAATTGCTCTAAATATAATTTCATCAGTAATTGGTTTTAAAATAACAAAGAAGAAAAAGTAAACGATGTTTTTTAATATGTTGCTAACGGTACTAAAACTCCCAACAAATGCATATTTTGCAATTCTAGCACTTGTAAAAAGTGAAAACATAGATGTTATGGCATTTGTTAATAACATTATGCCTAAACCTAAAATGACATAAGAAAATATTCTAGATAACGGTAAATCTGATTTAAGCCAATAATCTTTTAGATTTAACTTTAATTTCTTCTTAGCAATAGCCATAAAGAGTATTGTAAATAATACGGTGGATGATATTGAAATCGCTAGAGCAACTAATTCAATATTTTGTGGTCTATATTCTTTTGGAATATAGGCGATACCAAATCTTAGAAAAGTGAACAAGAAAAAGAATATTGCTAAAGGATAACCAAAGCAATTGATTTGCTGTTTCGCTTCCTGAACGGTAATAACTTTTATTTCATTTTGTGACATACAAATACCTATTATACAAGAGTTATAGGGTTCTAGAAACCATATTTTTGAAATAATGTATCTGCTAAATGAATATATTCTTCTAAATTTATATTTATTTTAGAATGAGATTTCGAATAAATATCTGCAAGATTACCATGCATATAAACACCCATACAAAGAGAGGTAAATATATCTCTTTGTTTTAATAATGTGCCAGCTAATATACCAGTTAATAAATCACCACTGCCTGCTGTTGCTAGAGCAGGGTTACCAGACTCATTAATATATAAGTCTTTTTGTGGAGAAGTAATAATTGTATTTGCTCCTTTTAAAATAACAAAACATTGGTTTTCTTTAGCAAAATTTGTAACAGTTTCTATGCGATTATTTTTTATTTCTTCCATGCTTAAATGAGATACAGCACTAAATTCACCAATATGAGGAGTTAAAATAACTTCCTTTTTTGCATATTTAAGAATGAATAGATTTTCTTTTAATAATTGAATCGCTTCTGCATCAAATATGATAGGACAGTTGGCTTTTTCAATAATTAAATTAAGTATTGCCTGTTTATGAGGCATATTTGTTGCTCCACTACCAAAAGCGATAACTTTTGCATGCTCTATTGCTGAAGTTAATTTATCTAAATAATTGTAATCATTAAATGGTAAATATACGGGATATAAGAATTTACCAGCTAAAATAGGATATATTTCATCAGGTAATCCTACTTCTATATAATTAGCGCCCATACTTCTAGCACCAATAATATTAAAACCGACTGCACCAGCCATACCGTAACTGCCACCAATGAGTAATGCTTTACCATAAGTTCCTTTATAATCATTAGTTTCTTGTTTTGGATAGTTTTCAAAAAATAAAGCTTCATTCATTTCTTTATATGTATTTACGTTAGTGTGTATTGGCAAAGGTACAAGTTTAATTTTGTTGGATAGTTTTAATTCTTTGTTTAATGCATGAACAGGTTTATAAAAACCTAGAGAATAAGTAATATTTGCATGAAGGGTACAGGAATCATATTTACCAGTATCACTTTCAGCTCCACTATTGATATCAATACTGAAAACTTTTAGGTTTAATGTTTGAATCTTAATAAATATAGTTTTTATTTGATCAGGTAATTCATCATGAAAACTAAAGCCAAATAAAGCATCAACTATAACAGTTGTATTTTTTAAAGCGTCATCTAATTCTTCATTAGAAAGAACAGGATATTCAAATTCTGTATATATATTTTTCGCTTGAACACTTTTTGGGGCTGAATAAGGAAAAGCGATATGTACATCATAATGATTTTTACAAAGATACTGACACAAAACCATTCCATCAGCACCATTATTACCGCAACCTGCTAAAATCAAGATTTTATCTGTTTCCTCAAGATCTTCAGTCATTGAATAAAATAAGTTTTTACCAGCTGTTTGAATTAACTCATATTCAGATAGATTTGAATTAGTTTCAGCTACTTTTATTTCTTTACTTGTTAGTATCATAATCATTTTCCTTCTTTTTTATTATTTGAATTAATTCTTTAACAAATTGTGAGTGAACATTATGCTGGAAAGCAAACAGGATTTCTGTTTCTAACGCTGTTTCATCAATATATGAAACATATTTGTCTTTGCATAAAGGAACCATAGACTCAGGTAATATTGCACAAGCTTTCGTTTGATTTAATAAAGCAACGCTTGTTCTTCCATCATTACATACACTGAATACATCTGGTTCAATATTCAAGTTAGAAAAAGCTTTTAATATAAATGAATAATATCTTCGATATACAATAAGTGGATGGGTAGCTAACTCTTTTAGAGCTATTGTGTCTTTTAAAGAAACAGAACTTACCGCAATCATTTTTTCTTTTTTTAAAGAAATAGATTGCATATTACCTAATGTTACAGGTGTTCTTATACAAGCTGCTTCAATGGCTCCATTTTTTAATAAATCAACTAGAGTAAATGTATCGTCATCATATATTTCAAAATGAAGATTAGGGTATTTTTTATATAATTCTTTTAGATAAGGTAAAAAGAAAGATACTGTAGTTGGAGTAATGCCAATATGGAAAGCTCTCTTTTTGTTAATATCGGATATTTCATCTGTAGTTGCTTTACATAATGCCAAGATACCTTGGGCTCTTTTATAAAATATTTTTCCTGATTCAGTTAACGTAATATGTCTGCTGTCCCTAAGAAATAGAGTTGTTCCTAGTTCTTCCTCAAGATTTTTAATTTGTATACTGAGAGGAGGTTGTGACATATGTAATAACTTTGCAGCAGAAGATATACTTCCTGCATCTGCTATCGTAATAAAATATTCCATTTGTTTTAAATCCATAGATTCACCTTTTATTTATATTCATTGCAATTGTTTCCTAGAACTGATATGATATTTACGCTGTCAATTTGCCCGCGTGATGGAATTGGTAGACGTAGGGGACTCAAAATCCCCCGGTAGCGATACCGTGTCGGTTCGAGTCCGACCGTGGGCACCATGTTATAGATAACCGCTAATTTTAGCGGTTTTTATTTTATATCATTAGTTTAGCATTGAATTTGATGGATAGTGTAATTTTAGAAATGAATGTTGTTTGATTTTTCATATATACTGTGATTTATCAAATTCATTGTCGTGATAGAATGAATAAAGAATAATGGAGGCTATATGAAAACAGCTAAGATTGATTTGCACTTGCATTTAGATGGATCATTATATTTACCATGGGCTTATGAAACAGCCATAAAAAGAGGTATAGTTCCAAGTGACTATACATTTGAAGAATATTATGAGAGATATTATCAAAAGAATTTTAAAGATAGAACAGAAAGTATAAAGAAATTTGATTTTCCAGTATCAATTTTACAAACAAAAGAAGATATCAGTGATGCAGTATATTATTTAGTTCGTACACTGCATGAGCAGGAAATGATATATGCAGAAATACGTTTTGCTACACAACAACATACACAATGTGGTTTAACGCAAAAAGAAGCGATGCTTGCGGCAATAGATGGAATGCATAGAGCTGAAATAGATTTTCCTGATGTAATCGTTCGCTTGATTAACTGTATGATGCATAAAGGTGAAGATGCTCATGCTAACTATGAAGCGAATTTAGAGACTATTGAAGTTGTAAGAGAATTAATGGGACAGGGTGTTGTTGGTTTAGATTTAGCAGGGTATGAGAATAATGGTGATTTCTTACTTTATGCACCATTATTTGAAAAAGCGAGAGAATACCATATTCCTTATACAATACATGCTGGTGAAATGGGAATAGGAAAGCATGTATTAGACGCATTAGAAATGAAAGCACATCGTATAGGTCATGGTGTAAATGCAGTGCAGGATGAAAGTTATTTAAAGGCAGTTGTTGATTCACAAATTCCTTTAGAAGTTTGTCCATCATCAAATACCAAATATGATTTTAACTATGTTCGTCATCCAGTAAAGGAATTGATTAGAAAAGGTGCAAAAGTAACAATCAATTCTGATAATATGGTTTATGCAAAGACATCTGTTCATCATGAGCACGAAATGCTTAGACAACTCGGTATTACGGTAGATGAATTAAAACAATGTACATTAAATGCAGTAGATGCAGCTTTCTGTGATGAAGAAACTAAAAATATTATCCGTCAAAAATTACAGGAAGAATGGAAGTAAATGAATAATAGAAAAGGCAGATTATTTTATGCAGGAAATAAAATGTCCAAATTGTGGTCAAGTATTTAAAATCGATGAGTCAAATTATGATTCAATTGTTCGTCAAATTCGAAATCATGAATTTGATAAAGAAGTTAAAGAAAAACTTGATGCGGCTATTTCTTTAGAAAAGAAAGATGCTGAATTACTGTTATCAGATAAGATGAATGAAAAAGATAAAATCATTGCTTCTTTAAGACAAGAAATTGAAGCATCAAAAAACAATGAAACACAAAAAATAGAAAATGCAATATCAAAGCAAAAAGATATTATTGCACAAAAAGAAATAGAGATTACGAAATTAAAAGGCGATTTAAATCTCAAAGAAAATAGCTTGAATAAAGAAAAAGAACAGGCTCTTGCGGATAAAGATAAAGAAATTCTTCAATTGAATTCAAAGCTTGAAATGAAGAATCAGGAGTTTGAGATTAAAGAAAACGGCATACGTACAGAGTATGAAACTCTATTAAAACGAAAGCAGGAAGAAGTCGATTTTTACAAAGATTTTAAAGCAAAACAATCTACTAAAGCTATTGGTGAATCACTTGAAGTATATTGTTCAAACGAATTCAATAAAATACGTAATTTAGCATTTCCTTTAGCATATTTTGAAAAAGATAATACTGTTTCTAAAGAATCAGGTTCAAAAGGAGATTTTATATTTAGGGATTATGATACTGAAGGAACAGAATATGTATCAATTATGTTTGAAATGAAAAATGAAGCAGATTTAACAAGTACAAAACATAAAAATGAAGATTTCTTAAAAGAACTGGATAAAGATCGTAATGAGAAAAAATGTGAATATGCAGTACTTGTTTCGATGCTTGAAGCTGATAATGAACTATATAACAGTGGAATAGTAAATGTGTCACATAAGTATCCAAAAATGTATATTGTTCGTCCACAGTTTTTCTTGCCGATAATATCACTTATTAGAGATGGAGCATATTCTTCATTAAACTATAAAAAAGAACTGGCTCTTGTAAAATCTCAAGATTTGGATTTGGAACATTTTGAAGATAATCTGGAGACATTTAAATCAGGATTCAGTGCAAACTATGAGCGTGCTAAAGCTAAATTTACAACAGCGATTGATGAAATTGATAAATCTATTCAACATTTACAAAAGATTAAAGATGCATTGCAGTCTTCTGATAATCAACTACGATTGGCAAATAATAAAGTACAGGATTTAACGATAAAGAAGATTACGAAAAATGCACCAAGTATAAAAGAAAAATTAGAAGAAATAAGAGAAAGTAAGGAATAAGACAATGGGATGTACAACTATATTAGTAGGAAAAAAAGCAAGCTATGATGGTTCAACCATGATTGCAAGAAACGATGATTCAAGTAATGGTAAATTTACAGCTAAAAAATTACAGGTAATTCATCCAGAAGATATGCCAAGAATTTATAAATCAGGTCTTTCAAAATTTGAAGTAGAATTGCCTGAAAATCCGCTTCAATATACAGCTATGCCTAATGCTGTAGAAGGAGATGGAATGTGGGCTGCAGCTGGCGTAAACAAAGAAAATATTGGTATGACAGCTACAGAAACAATTACTTCTAATGCCAGGGTCTTGGGTGCTGATCCTCTTGTTAAAGATGGTTTTGGTGAAGAAGATATTGTTGTGATTACATTACCTTATATTCATAGTGCAAAAGAAGGAGTAAAAAGATTAGGCTTATTACTTGAACAATTTGGAACTTATGAATCTAACGGAATTGCCTTTTCAGATGTAGATAGTATCTGGTATATGGAAACAATAGGTGGTCATCATTGGATTGCTAGAAAAGTACCAGATGACAGTTATGTAATGATGCCAAATCAATTTGGTATAGATGAATTTGATTTTGAAGATGCTTATTCTAATGAAAACGAATATATGTGTTCCAAAGATTTAAAGGAATTTATAGAAGAAAATCATTTGAATTTATCACAAGATGATCATTTTAATCCTCGTTATGCTTTTGGCTCTCATTCGGATTCAGATCATGTCTATAACTCGCCACGTGCATGGTATATAGGAAGATATTTTAATCCTGCTACTTATGACTGGGATAATCCTCATGGAAAATATTCACCTGAGAGTGATGAATTACCTTGGTGTTTAGTGCCTGAAAAGAAAATTACACCAAGTGATGTTAAATATATTTTGTCTTCACATTATCAAGGTACACCATATGATCCATATGGAAAAAGCACAGAAAGTAGTTTAAAAGGAAAATATAGAACAATTGGTATTAACCGTACTGACTTTGTGGCTTTAATTCAATTGAATGGTCATAAGATTAAAGAATGTCAGGCTATTGAGTGGATAGCTGAAGGATCAAATGTGTTCAATACAATGGTTCCATTATTTGCACATATGAATACAGCTCCAGAATATTTAGCCAATACAACAAAAGATGTATCTACGGATAATTTCTATTGGGCAAGTCGTTTGATTGGAGCTTTGGCAGATGCTTCATATGGTAATTCAATCACCGAGATTGACCGTTATCAGCTTGCGGTTGAAGCAAAGGGAAATGCAATAGTAAAAAAATATGAAAAATTAATTGAAGATGCACAAGATAAAGATGAAGCAATTCAATCAGCAAATGAAGAAATAGTAGAAATGCTAAAACAAGAAACAAATAAAGTATTAAATAAGGTACTTTATATAAGAAGTTTAGGAATGAAAAATGCCTTCAACAGAAGCGATAATTGAGGTTGAGTATGAAATCACAGATTTATTCAATGCAGAGTATTGAGGATGCAAAGATTTGCTTAGAAGCAGGGGCTGATAGAATTGGTGTCCTTGCGTCAGAAAGATGTGGAGAATTTCCATGCGAAGTTAAAGAAAAGGATGCTTATGAAATCTTTAGATTACTTGATGGTAAATGTACAAGTATTTTAATCAGTGTTGGTCGTAATGAAGAAGAAATATTTCATCAATTAGAGTATTTAAGACCTAATGTATTACATCTTTGTGCAAACTATACAGGTAGTTCAAGTTTTAGAGAACATATGAGAGAAAAATTTCCAGATATTGAATTAATGGAAGCAGTAGGTATTACAACAAGAGAAGAATCAATAAAAGAAGCGTTAAGAGTCGCTGAATATGCAGATTATCTTCTTTTAGACAGCGTTAGTGCTACTGTTAAAGGAATTGGAGCAGCTGGCGTTACACATGATTGGTCCATTGATAAAGAAATCATCGATTTAGTATCTATCCCTGTTATCGTTGCAGGAGGACTTGGCCCAGAAAATGTCAAAGAAGCGATGGATGAATTACATCCTTGGGGTGTAGATTCGCTAACCAAAACAAGTATTTTAAAGGATGGAAAAATCGTTGCAAAAGATAAAGAAAAAGTAAATGAATTTTGTCGTATTGTTAAGGAAGAAGCACTATGAAAATTTTGTGCATTGGTGATTTAAACGCTGATTTATTACTTCCTTATGGAGAAGCGAAAAGAAAAGTACAAAATAAGAATATTGATCAATCCAAACCAAGTGAAGTGGCTTTTCAAGGTGGAGGTTCTGTGGCCAATACCGCGAGAATATTAGGAAAGCTTGAACAAAATCCATATTTTGTGACGGATTTATGCGATGACAGTATTGGTTCTTTTTTGAAAGAAGAAATGGAACAAATGGGCGTAGACATGTCTTTATCTGTTTTAGGAAATAATAAGGCAATAGTATGTATTGCAGTTGTTGAAGAAGATGGCGATAGAATTATATTTCCTTGGTTGCCACCACAAGCAACATTACCTAGATTTTCTAAACATAGTTTTGAAAAAATACCCATGGATGACTATCTTATTTTTACTGGTGGAATGGTATTGAATAATGATACTGAAACAATGCAGGAAATATATAACTTTATTAAGACATTAAAAGATAATACTCATTCAAAGTTTATGTTTGACTTGAATATGCGTAAAGAAACATATGGTTTGAGTGATGAAAGAAAACATTATTATCATCTTTATACTAGTCTTGCAGATATTATTGTTGGTTCGGGAGAAGAGGAATTTTTACCTTTAACAGAAAAGAATACAATGTCTGAAGCTTTGCATTTCTTTGATGAAAATAAAGTGATTATTGCAAGAAATGGTTCTAAACCAGTTAGTGTATTAACTTCTGGAAAAGAATTTACAATAGAATGTGAAAAAGTTAAGCCAATTCACACCATTGGTGCTGGTGATACATTTAATGGTGTATTTATTTATGCTTATTTAAATGGCTGTTCTATTGAAGAATGTGTTCGTAAAGCAAATTATGGTGCTGGATACATGATATCTCATAGAGGGTATTTACTTTTACCGGATGATATAAAATAATGGAGATATTTATGGGTATTCTGGATAATTTTGATATTCCTTTTTCAACATATGGTTCTTATCTTTCTTTTCACTATTATGATGAAACATATATGAATGCACCAGATATCGGTAATTTTCCAGTGCCAAAACCATATCAAAAAGGATTCACATTAAGGACGAATCGATATGCGGTAATGGATTCATTTATATGCTGCTTTATTCCGTGTGATGAAAATGGAGAATGTGAATATAAACTTGAAAGAAATTATGTAGAAACGAAATTGATTACGAAAAAGGGAAATATCTCATTCTGTTTTGCAAATGAAGATACTTTTCTTATTCAAACAGATCCAGGACTTTCTTTAAAAATTGATTTTACGGCTCATAATAAGCTTTTTCAACATGGTTATGAACTTCCTGATGGTCGATTTATTGTGGAGTGTTTTAAAAATGACTGTCGTTTTCTCATTGATATTCAAAATGGTAAAGGATCATTAGTACAGAATTGGCATACAGATCATACTGATTCATTAGTTTTACAAGTTGAAGGAAAAGAAGGAATTCTACTTAGTGTACATGAAACAGTTACGGATTTTTCACTTACACAAGTTAAGTATGATTATGATGAAGAATTAAATGAAGCAAAGCTAAAATTTAATCAAATGATTAACAGCTATTCAATAGATGTAACTAACGAAGTAGATTTAGCAGCTGTATATTTGAATTATTCTTGCACTGTAAAACCTGAAGGAAATCTTAAGAGATATGCAATGTTAATGTCAAAGAATTTCATGAACAGGGTATGGAGCTGGGATCATGCGTTTAATGCCTGGGCTTTAAGCTATAAAGATCCAGTTAAAGCATGGGATCAGTTCATGATTATGTTTGATTACCAACTGTCTAATGGCAGAATACCAGACGATGTCAGCGACTCTGAAATTAATTATGTATATTGTAAGCCGCCAGTACATGGATGGATTCTTTCAAAAATACGTAAGCATATGGAATTATCAAAAGAACAACTTGTAGAAGCATATGACAAATTATCTAAGTGGACAAAGTGGTGGTTAACGTGTCGTGATATGAATCATGATGGAATTTATGAATATACGCATGGTAATGATTCAGGTTGGGATAATGCATCAGCGTTTGATTTACTTCCACCAGTAGATAGCCCTGACTTACAGGCACTATTAGTACTGCAGATGAGAGAGTGAGCAAATCTAGCAAAAGAATTAGGTAAGTTAAGTGAAGAAACCAAATGGAAAGAAAAAGCAACACAATTAAAAGACAAGGCTTTACAAGAGCTAATTGTGAACGATAGACCGGTTTCTAGAAGAACATTTTCTAAAGAAGTAATTGAAAAAGGATGTCTGCTGCCATATTACATACTTTTATTTGGTGAAGAAATTGATATGAATTTAAGAGAAACAATGATTCAAGATTTAGAAGATCATTTTTTGACAGAACATGGACTTGCAACAGAAATGCTATCATCCATAAAATATGAAGAAGACGGATATTTTAGAGGACCAATCTGGGCCTCTTGTACGATGATTATGCTTGAAGCGTTAGAAAGATGTCATCATGATGAACTTGTAAAGAAAATAGCGGAATCTTTTTTGGATATGGTCAGTAAAAATGGTTTTGCAGAAAATTTCAATGCATTAACAGGTAAAGCACTAAGAGACAGAGCATACAGTTGGACATCAAGTATTTATCTCGTTATCAAAAATGAGTATTCTTGTAAAAATGCATAAAGCAAAATCTCTATTGAATTCATATATCAATTTCAATATAATTCAATCTGTATGTCTAAATAATGGGGGATTAATATGGATAGAGAACAAATGGCGATTCGAAACAAATTAATTACATTTTTGGTAGTTTCATTTGTATTTGGATGGGCATTACAATTTTTAGCATTTTCATTTGCAGCAAAAGAACAGGAAGAATTAAGTGAAGTAATTGTTATTATTAGTTCATTTGCACCTCTTCTTGGTGTAATTTTGGCACAACATTTTCACATGGAAACAAAATCATGTGGAATCCGCTGGTCTTTACCAGAAGGTAAAGATACAAAATATGTTGTATTAGCATGGGTATTACCATTAGTATTAGCTTTCTTAGGTGCAGCTTTATATTTTGTGATTTTCCCGGGTAATTACGATCCACAATTTCACTATCTTCATACAGAAACTGGAGCTATCAAAATTTCAGCATTTATTCAAGTAATACTGATTGGACCATTAATTTCAGCAATTGAAGGTATTGGTGGTGAAATTGGCTGGCACTCTTATTTCATTCCTTTATTAGAAAAGAAACAAGGGGTATATAAAGCAATGATTATTTGTGGTGTTGTATGGGGTATTTGGTATGCACCATTAATTATTCATGGACATGATTTTGGTGTTGGATATGCTGGTGCTCCATGGACTGGAATATTAACATTATGTGTATATTTCACATTGTTAAGTATGTTCTTTACATGGCTTCATATGAAAACAGAAACAATTTATGTGCCAGGGCTGGCTCATGGTACATTTGCAACAGTAGAACAATTTGCTCTACAATTCACAATGCATTATCCAAAAGGACACATTTTAGGACCATCTTTACCAGGAGTTGTTTCAATGATTCCTTTATTTATCTTTATTATCTATTTATGCAAAAAAGAAGCTTTTAAAGAAGAGGAAATTGAAGAATGAGTGTCTATCTAAACTATGCAGTTGAACTAAGAAAAGACTTAGATGTGCATCATAATTGTGCAGAAACTGTAGTATTAGCTTTTAAAGATGTTACAGGTATTTCCGAAGATATCATTACGCGTATTACTTCCAATTTTGGAAAAGGCATGAAAATGGGTTCCACATGCGGATGTCTTACAGGCTGTTTTATGGTTCTTGGGTTACTTGGAATTGATGATCAGCAGACAATCAGTCAATTTGTTTTAGATTTCAAGAGAAACCATGATGGCGCTGTAAACTGTGGTGAATTACTTCGCCAGAGTCATGCCCTTGGTATTGAACGTAAAGCACATTGCGATAAGCTTGTTTTTGAAACTGTAGAATACCTGGAAAAATTCTTAAGAGAAAGAGGATTAATTTAGTAGTACAGTATCAAGCTCTTTGATGATTTGATTGGAGGTAGATACTATTGTATCAATGGATTCTTTGAATTCATTTAAATCTTTCGTTTTACATGAATTCAAAGAATCCATTGATACAATAGAATCTACCTC
>CAJJTI010000044.1 GCA_905194705.1 uncultured Solobacterium sp.
CAAAATATACCCGTAAATACTGAACTTGTTAACCACACGATTGTAGATTGTTAGAATTTTTATAACTCTTATACACTATTTCAAGCGAATATAGCAGGTTGATTTTCCGGTTCCTTCACGCTTCAGTTCGCCGGATGCCACCATTTTCCGCAGCGCAGCTTCTACAGAACTCAAACTCAGCGATGGACACTGCTCCCTGATATCCTGCTTCGTGAAACGACCGATTTTATTCAGAGCAGCCTTGCGGACCATATCAATGGCAGGAAGCTTCTCTTCCACGATGGCAAATCTGTCCCCGAAGTCTTTATACGCAGCCAGAATGGTACCAAGCAGATATTTCATAAACGGAACTGCATCCTCGGTTCCTTCATGCCAGCCATGCTGTGCCCGGTTCAGGGCGTCATAATACAAATCCTTGTTTTTCGCGATCTTCGCCTCCAGGGAGATATATTTGCCAACATAGAATCCGCTGCGATATAAGCCACACATCCAGTTCCTTGTAGCAGACAGCGCTGACACAGGGATGGCCTTTGGCGTAACAGCAGCCCTCACATTTCTTTTCCTGCTCGGTCTTTACTGCTTCAGCCAGGTAGTAGCAGTTCTGCGTTCCAAGGACACAGCCGACCTTGCGGTTCTTCCAGAAAAAGCACTTGCGGCAGGTATCCGGCTTGTCATCGTAGTATCTGATCCCATCGATCAGAATGGTTTTGCGGTTCACTTTTTTTCTCATCACGATATCCTCCATAGTTTTGATCCGCCGCCGGGAAAGTCCGGAGACGACAAAAGCCCTGTGATGAGGATTAGTCACCACAGGGCTATGTAAGATATCGATATTAAGTCATTCAGGAGAACGACAAACTGAAAGTAGTCGAGATGTGTTACACGGGTGTTCCTACTTCAATCAGATTTCCGTCAGGGTCATAAAATCTGACTACCTTTTGCCCCCAACTGTGTGTCATCAGACGATTGACATATTCGGTTTCGGGGTAGAGCAGCTCAAGCCGTTCCACAAATTTTTCTATATCGGGTTCTTCAAAATATAATTCGGACTGATTGCTGTTTGAAATTATGCGTTTTTCCGTAAAATCTTCCCAGCAACCCAACTCCTGCAAATACAAATGATCCGTCAGTTCCATATTTCCGTCATTGTCTTGTAGAAGTTGAAGCCCAAACATATCACGATAAAACTTTAGAGCACGGTTGCAGTCTTTAACAACAATAAGCGTTCCTTTGTATTTCATATACGCTATCCTCCAAATCCCGGTTTGCTGCTTTCTCTAATTTTGGTGGTCGATTTTAGAATTCTAAAATCTCGTCACCCGATTTTCTAACGTCTTTAGAAATCAGCCCTCAAGTCTTTTCTTCCGTCATAGCAGTTCCAGGTATCGTATTTCAGATTTCTGCAGCAATAGGGGCGATTTATCACAGATTTACACCCAGATACACAGGTGAACACGAAAACATGCGCCATTTTTAGCCAAAAGTCATTTTGTGACGTTTTTTCTGATTAGCAAAATGTCCTGTGATTTTGGATGACATCTAATCCGGTTAGAAAAAAAGCGGGAGATTTTTCATCTCCCGCGCTGTTGACTGGCGTCCCTGGGTGGGCTCGAACCGCCGGCGTTCCGCTTAGGAGGCGGACCCTCTATCCAACTGAGGTACAGAGACGTGTATTAAAAAATGGCGTATTTTCAAGGTTTTTTACCCTTAGGACTACGTCTTACCTGCATTATTATAACTCAGCGGGTTTTCAAAATCCAGCGTTTTGAGATTTCAAAAACCCGCTGCATTCGAACTACGAACCTGATTTGGAAAAATCATTTGGCGCGTGATTAACATATTATTAGGAGGGGCCCGTTATATCCATTTAACTATAGAGAGATAACTGTGATAGTTAGTACTATTTGGTGAAATAATAACACCAAACCTTTCACATTTCATCAAAAAGTGGTGTATTTGGCATCCTCTTAGGAGGCGAACCCTCTATCCTACTGAGGTACTGAGACTTATTTAATTGTAATGGAGCAATTTTCAAATTTATTTCATAAATCGCTTCCGAAAGGGGATTGCTCCACCTGACCCTTAGGAGGCGAACGCTCTATCCAGCTGAGCTATTGGGACATAAACAAGAATAAGTATATATTATTATACCCATTCTTGTAAAAACTATCACGCATCTTCTGCTTTTAATTCAAATAACATATCTCTAAGTTCAGCAGCTCTTTCAAAATCTAATACTTTAGCAGCTTCTTTCATTTCTGCTTCTAAGCCTGCTATCATTTTGGCTTTATCTTGTTTAGACATCTTAGCTTTTTTCTTGAGATATTTAGTAGCCATTTCTTTCGTTTCTTTGCCACGAATTGCATCTTCAACTGGTTTTGAAATTGTTTTTGGTGTAATACCGTGTTCCTTGTTGTACGCTTCTTGAATATTACGTCTTCTATTAGTTTCATCTATAGCTTTCTGCATTGAATCAGTAACGACATCACCATACATATATACTTCGCCATTAGCGTTTCTTGCAGCTCTACCAATTGTTTGAATGAGTGATCTCTCACTTCTTAAGAAGCCTTCTTTATCCGCATCAAGAATACATACTAAAGATACTTCAGGTATATCAAGTCCTTCTCTTAACAAGTTAATACCAACAATAACATCTATCTTGCCAAGTCTAAGATCACGAATAACTTCTATTCTTTCTAAAGTCTTCGTCTCATGATGCAAATACATCACTTTATAATCTCTTTCTTTTAGGTAAGCTGTTAAATCTTCTGCCATACGAACAGTTAACGTTGTTATTAATACTCTTTCATTACGTTTAATTCTCTTATCTAACTGCTCGCAAATATCGTCAATTTGTCCTTTTGTAGGTTTAACTGTAATCTTAGGATCCAGTAATCCCGTTGGACGAATAATCTGTTCAACTACTTCTCCACCTGTTTTTTCTAGTTCATAGTCACCAGGCGTTGCACTGCAATAAATAGCTTGATGAATCATGCTTTCAAATTCATCGAATTTCATTGGTCGATTATCTAAAGCCGAAGGTAAACGAAAACCATAATCAACTAGTACCTGTTTTCTTTGATGGTCCCCATTATACATCCCTCTAACCTGTGGTAAAGATACATGTGATTCATCCACAATCAATAAGAAATCTTTAGGAAAATAATCAAACAAGTTATATGGTCTTTGTCCAGGTACTCTGCCATCAATATGCATTGAGTAGTTTTCTATAGCTGCACAATAACCATTTTCTCTCATTGCTTCTATATCAAACCGTGTCCGTTGTTCTAAACGTTCTTTTTCTAGTGGTTTATTCTCCTTATCAAAGTAAGCTAATCTTTCTTCTAATTCTTTTTCAATCGCATCACATGCTCTTTCCATTGTCTCATGTTTTCTTGCATAGCCACTTGCTGGAAAGATGTTATAAAATTGATAGCCACTAATTGTATGACCAGTTACAGGATCTACTTCGGTAATTCTATCAATTTCATCACCAAACATTTCAATACGAATATTAAAATCAGTAGTCCATGATGGTGTTAATTCAATAACATCACCTCTAACACGAATTGTTCCTCTAGTTTGATCAATATCATTTCGTTGATATTGTAGTTCAATAAACTTACGTAATAATGCATCTCTATCATATGTTTCACCAACACGAATAGTGACAAACATATTTTTATATTCAACTGGATCACTGGCCGCATAAATGCAGGCAACACTTGCCACAACGATTGTATCTTTTCTTTCGATTAATGAGTTAAGCGCACTTTCTCTAAACATATCCAACTCTTCATTAATCGCTGCTGTTTTTTCAATATACATATCATTCTTTGGCATATACGCTTCTGGTTGATAGTAATCAAAGTTTGATACAAAGTATTCAACACGATTATGAGGAAATAATTCTTTAAATTCAGAATATAACTGTCCTGCTAACGTCTTATTATGACTAAAAACAAGTGTAGGCTTATTTACTCTTGCAATAACATTAGCCATAGTAAAAGTCTTACCAGTACCTGTTGCACCTTCTAAAACCTGCTCTTTTTTACCTGATTCTAGACCTTTAACTAAGGCATCGATTGCTTTAGGCTGGTCACCTGTTGGTTTAAATTTTGAAACAAGCTCAAATTTATCTGCCATTGATTAAATCCTCAGCATATTGTAATTGTGTATCATGAGTTTTATTTGTACTCCAGTCAAATGTAACTGAAGAAATAAGTGTTTGATATGTTGTTTTATCCATAATACCAGTAACTTCTAATTCATGATCTTTTTGGAATGTTTTAATGCTTTCTTCTGTTTCATGAGAGAAATATCCATCATTACGATCTACTTCATAGCCTAAATAATCTAATGCTTTTTGAGCAATACTTACTTCATTACCTACAGAATCATATGCATAAGTTGTTTCTTCTGGTAATTCACTGATAGCTACATTTAAAATATCAGGAAGCTCCACAGTAACATCTGGTTCAATACCTTCACCATTTACCCATACACCTTTTGATGATAACCATTTGCTTGTTGTGTATTTGATTGCCGAACCATCTTTAAATTGATCAGTTATCTGTACTGTACCTTTACCATATGTTGTTTTACCGATAACTGTAACATTAGCTCTCTGCTCTTTCATTGCTAAAGTAAAAGCTTCAGCAGCACTTGCTGTATTGCCATTTACAATCATGACAATTTGACCATCATCATTCCATAACTTATCGCCATTTACAGTTAATGTCTTACTTTTTCCCGAAGCATATTCTTCTACTAACGCAACACTACCACTGTCTAAGAATAATCCACCAACACTTTGTAATGCTGTTAAGTATCCACCACCATCATTTCTTAAATCAATAATCAAATCTTTAATATTCTGATTATTAAAATCTTCTAAATACAGTTGTACTTCACTCGCTGTAGATTCACCAAATTGAACAATTTCAAGATAACCTATACCGTCTTTTACTTCACCATAAACTGTCGAAGAAATTTGTTCTCTCGTTAAATCTAAAGAAACCGTTTCACCATCACGGATAAAATCAATATGAACCTTTGTTCCTTCTTCACCTTTTACTAAATCCGCAATATTAGAAGAAGACATATTGTCCACAACTGTTCCATCAACTATATGAATAATATCTCCAGGTAACACCCCTGCTTTTTCTGCAGGAGATCCTTTAAATACTCTTTGAATCATATTTAAACCATTATTTGCAACAAATTGCACTCCAATACCAACAAAATTACGGTTAATACTTTGTACAAAAGAAGCTACTTCTTCCTTTGTCATATAATAAGTATGTGGATCTTCCGCATTTGTTGTAATACCTGTTAGTGCCTGGTTTAATAAACGATCATCTAAATTATCGATGTCTTTACCAAAATACCAGTTATTACCCATGATATTTAAAGCTTCTTCAATCTTGCCTTCGGCTGTAGAAATTGTACTCGTTTTAAAAAATACACTACGAACAAGCAAGGAAGACAAACATATACAAATACAAATCAAAAGATAAACAAATATTTTTAATCTTTTATTTGCCTTTTTTAATTTATTTACTAGTTTACTTGAGGCATTTTTATTACTTGTCTCACGAATCATTTCTTTATTTTCACTCATATTTGCCTCCATCTAGTTAGCTTTATTAGTTATTACCAAATACTGCTTCTGGTCTTACACGACATGGAATACCGTCACCATTTTCACAAATATGGCTCATCGCAGCAGCACCCCATTTTGTTCCAAATGATAAATCGCCATTCCAGTTACTTAAATATGTTGATAAAGATGTACCTGCTGGAGCTACATAATATACTTCAATATGACAATGTGGTCCCGTACTATTACCGGATGTACCAAGTTGACCAATTTGTTGACCACCTGTTACAACTGTACCTACAGCGATAGGTGAATTTAACAACAAGTGGCTGTATTGCACTGCATATAAACCATCATTCATCTTATATAATGCATAGATCTGGTTTCCACCACCCCATACACCACCAGTACCAACGCAACCATTACCAAGCCAGCCATCGCCACAGCCATTAACACTGTTGATAATAACGCCATTACCTGCTGCTACTACTGGTGTTCCTTTTGTACCTACATAATCACAACCTAAATGTCTTGCACCACTTCCATATGCCCATGTTCCTGCATATTGGTTTTTATGACCTGCTGGCACAGGATAAGTCCACCCTGCTGCCGTAGGAACATCATTTAAGTGCTCCGCAATATCTGTCATTGTTTTCTTAATAGAATCAATATTTGCAGCCATGTTTGCATATTGTGCCTGCAAATCAGAGAATTGTCTCTGGAATTCATTTTGAATAACTTGAATTTGATATTTAGCAGCTAAAATTTCATTTTGTTTATTCACTACTTCTTGTTTACTAGCATCTAGTTCTGTTTTTTCTTCTTCAAGTTGTGCCTTGTCGTTATCAAGTTTTTCGATTAAATCAGATAATTCCTGCATTGTGGATTCATCATAATTTGTAATATCACTTAAGCCATTAGCAATTCTAATAAAATCATTAAAACTTTTCGCACCCATTAGAATATCTAAAAATTTATTTAGACGCATTGTCTCTTGTGCAGATACCATACGTTCTTTAATCTTTTCTTCAGCGGCTGCTACTTCTTCTTCATTTTTGGCGATTTCTTCTTCTTTTGTAGCAATTTCTTGTTCCTTAACAGCAATCTGACCATTTAATGTAGCTATTTCGCTGTTTAACGCATCAGCTTGATTTTGATAAGTTTGAATCTGTTGACCATAATATTCAATATTTGCTGCAATTTCATCTTTTTTTGCATCAATTTCTTTCATTTGATTAGCAAATGATTCACTTTGCGAAGAAATATATTGCATATAGGCAGTACAAGCATCACTGTTATCATAAGCTGCATTACCTAAACATAAATTATTCCAATATGTTGTATCAGAATAATCAGGTTGATCTTCACCTTCTGCATAAAGAAAAATAACAGAATTCATGGATAAAATGGTGGTCAAAAAGAGAATCATCCATTTTTTCATCGTTTCCACCTCAAGTATTTTGTTACTGATAAGAAACTACCAAGTAAACCAACCATCATACCGATAATTAATAATGCTCCGCAGATTTGATAAATAAATGGATCTGGAACAATAAGTGAGAACATATTTGAAATCAAATGACCACCTGTCATTTCATATAATTTGTTATATCCAAAATAGGTAATCGCAATAGGTATAATTGAACCAAGTGCACCAATAATTAAACCTTCCACCATGAATGGAGAACGAACAAAACTATTCTTCGCACCTACATTACGCATAATTGCAATTTCATCAGCACGAGCCATAATTGTTAATTTAATTGTATTTTGTATTTGGAATATCGCTAATAAAGATAACGCTAAAGCAATAATCCATCCACCATTACGAATCGTACGTAAAGCAGAGATTAAACTAACAGCAGAATCTCCACCATAGTTCACTTTATAAACACCTTCAATATTACTAATTTCTTCGGCAATTGCTTCAATGTTTGAACCACTTGTTGTTTCTACATAGAAAGCATCATGCATTGGGTTACTGTCTTTAAATGGTTCAAATGCTTTTCTTGTTTTTTCATCATCAAAACTTTCCAAATAATATTGAAATTCTTCATCTTTACTTGAATAAGTTACTGTTGATACTCCGGAAATATTTTTAATTGCTAAAGAAATTGCATCTTCATCTTCAGCACTTTCTTTGCTGTAATCTACAAGTACAGAAATAGAAACACTTTCTTCAATTCCTTTAGTAAAATTCTGCACTGTCATTGAAAACATTAAAAATAAACTAATAATAATTAAAGCTAAAGTAACAGCACTTGCACTTTGAATGCTCATGCTGGCGTGTCTACCTACACCTTTAAAACCATCTCTAATTGGTCTAAATATTCTACTAATCATGTTGAACATATCCTCCTTCAGTAAGATCTGCCACAATATGACCGTGTTCTAATGCAATTGTACGTTTTCTATGACGATTAACAATTGCTTTATCATGTGTAACCATTAGAATAGTTGTTCCATATGCAGAATTTACTTTTTCTAATAAATTCATAATTTCATCTGACATAGCAGGGTCTAAGTTTCCTGTAGGTTCATCCGCAATAAGTACTTTAGGACGATTAGCAATAGCCCTAGCAATCGCTACACGCTGCTGTTGTCCACCAGATAATTCCCCGGGAAAAGCATTTCCTTTATCATCTAGTCCAACAAGATTTAATACCTGTCTTACTCTTCTACGTATTTGTTCTTTATCTAAGTTAATTACTTCTAATGCATAAGCAATATTCTCTGATACTGTTTTTGATGGTAATAAACGATAATCTTGGAATACTACACCAATATTTCTTCGATAAATTGGAACTTTTGAGTGTTTTAGTCTACCTACATCAATGCCAACAACATTTACAATTCCTTTTGTAGGCACTTCTTCACCATCCAACAATTTAATTAATGTACTTTTTCCACTACCTGTAGGTCCAATGATATATACAAATTCACCTTGATTTATTTTCAGGTTGATATCATATAAAGCATTTACACCATTTCTATATCTTTTATATACATGTGTACATTCAATCATACTTTTCTCCTAAATTCTAAAGCCGTATGTAAATCCTTCTCCATGCATATCTGTAGCATCTGTTGTGATAATAAATGCAGAAGGATCTATTTCCTTAACGATTTCAATTAATGTTCCATACTGTCTATCTGAAACTACACAAAGAATAATCCTTTTTTCTTCTCCTGTATAGCTACCATATCCTTGTAATAATGTAGCACCTCGTTCTAACTGAGCGTCGATTTCTTTTAAAATATCTTCATATTTAACACTAATTATTTGAACTGCTTTTGATACTGTTCCATTGATAGTTAATACTTTACTGATTGCAGCAGACGATGCAAAAACTGATACCAAGCCTAAAAGTACAGCTGATAAATCATATACAAATAGTCCTAACAAAACTGTTAAAAAGTCAGTAATTAATACAAGTGTAGATAATTTAATTCCTGTTAATTTATTGATAATTAATGGTGGAATATCCATACCTCCAGTGCTGGCACCTGTTTTTAATACAATACCTACACCAGCAATAAGCCCTCCATAAAGGCTGGCTAAAATAGGATCAACAACAACATTAACTCTACCATTTAAAATAGAAGTGAATATTGGATAAGCTATACAAGATAATACTGTATTTTTCAAGAATTCTTTTCCCAAAATAAAACTACCAATAATTAATAATATAATTAATACACTATTGGCAATTAATGTTGCTGAAATATGTAGTATTGGATGCAAAGCAACCGCAATACCTGCAACACCTCCTGATAAAATACGATAAGGGATAATAAAAGTTTCTACCGCTATGGCCAGAATAAATGTACCTACAACAACTGTGATACTATTAATAATTTGTTTTTTTTGTTCTTTTCTCATAGAGAAAATTATACCATTAAATCCGCTATCTTTTGTGAATAAATAATGAACCAATAGCTTGACTCGATTTTCCTTTGTGCTATGCTACTGAACATGAAACGTTATAAACATATTTGGATATGGTTGCTAGTACTTGCATATATTGGTTTTATCTTTCATAACTCCATGACTGTCGCCGTCGCTTCAGAAGCTACAAGTTTAAAAGTGTCAGAATATTTGCTCAAAATATTCAATCACTTTTCCTTATACACCAACGATATTACTGTATTTAATCACTATGTGCGTAAACTTGCACACTTCTCAGAATTTGCATTACTCGGCTTTCTTGTCGGTATAGCCATGCATATCTGTCCTTTATTTAAGCATAAATCTCTAAATTTTATCTTTTTCATGATATTAATTCCATTTACTGATGAAATGCTGCAAAATTTCTATGATGGAAGAAGTGCTCAATTTAGTGATATGTTAATTGATTCATCAGGTTATATCTTTGGAGGTCTTGTCATTTATATTATTTTCTTAATTACTTATGATATATTTCGCATACAAAAAAGGTGATCACTCACCTTTTTAAATTTCTCTATTTTTTCCTCTAAATGTTAAAGCCATAAAGTCTGGACCAACATGAGCACAAATTGTAGGACCAAGATGTGTAATAGTAAAGTTTGTATCTTTTAGTTCAGGGTATGTCTCTTTAATATTTTCAATTTCTTTCAAACAGTCTTCATCATCATCTGCAGAGATAATTGTAAATTCTTCTTGAGCAGTTTCTTCAGTAATACAGTCTTTCATTGATTCAATTAAAGAACGAAGACATTTTTTACGGCCATGTTCTTTTTTGAATGCAACTAATTTACCATCATTTCCTACGAAAAGCATGGGCTTAATTGCTAATAATGTCCCCACAAAAGCTGAAGCGTTAGATAATCTTCCACCTCTTCTTAACCATTGTAAGTCTTCAACCATAAAACGATAGATGTATTCTTTTTTATGAGCTTCTCCCCATTCAACCACTTCATCAAATGTTTTACCTTCTTCATGTAATCTAACTAGTTGTTTCACAAATAAAGCTAAACCACCAGTAATATTAAAGCTATCCATAAAATAAACTTTTTGATTAGGAAAGTCTTTACTTACTTCCATAATCGCTCTTTCACAATTTTCAATAGAACTGGAAATAGCACGTGACATATCTGTAAAAATAATATCTTTACCTGTTTCAAGTAAGCTTCTAAAGAATTCTTCATAAGCAAATACTGGAATTGCTGAAGTACTGACGGATTTTCCTTCTCTCATCTTCTTATATACAAACTGCTTTGTTTCTTCTTTGCAGTCATCTTCATATGGAACATCATCTATAATAAATGAATAAGAAATGAATGGTACATTATGCTCATTTAGCCAACCCGCATCAATATCACATGTTGAAGCTGTCGCGATTAAATAGTCGTTCATATAAATATCTCCCTTTTAAAACAATATTATATTATAACACCTTTAGTTTTTCGTCATTATTGTCGTTTTAATTCTTCTTTTCACTTCCATAAATGTCCAAACTGCACTTGCACCGATGACAATTCCACAGGCAATAATGGCAAGTTCTTCTGCATATGCTTTAGCTAAAGCCCATTCCCCTATAACCGCATTACTTAGTGTGTAATATAATGCACTTCCTGGCATTAAAGAAATAATAGATGGAACAAATATAACGATAGTTGGTTCTTTAATCATTCTTGCCATGATTTCAGAATAACTTGCAATACAAAGAGAAGCAATTGTTACTGACAAGAATTCGCTATACAAAAACATTCTTCTGCATAAAACATATACAATCCCGCATACAATTCCACCTAATGCATCTGAAAATAGCACTTTATTCTTAGCATGGAATACTAATGCAAACCCAATTGATCCTATTGTGCCAGATAGGATTAGCATAAAATTACTAACCATTATTTATACTCCTATTAGCATAATTGCCATCATAAAACCAGCCGCAATAGATGCTGCTATTAATAAACTTTCAATCAATTTTAATATTCCAGAAATTGTATCTCCAACAAGAATATCTCTTAAGCTTAATGTAATAGCTGTTCCTGGAATTAAAGGCATAATATCCCCAATCATAATCATCGCTCTTGAAAGATTTGTTATTTTCGTAATCGTACAAATAATAAGGCCACATGCAAAAGATGTAATTAGACTGAATGTTACCCCATTAGGGCAAAACTGTTGCACCTTTCTTTGCATTAAAGCAATAAATAATCCAACAATTCCCGATACAATTGCATCAATAATGCTTCCACCGTAATATAAGGCAAAACCAAAAGCAACAATGAAATTACCTAAATAACGATAAATAGGTAATTGATCCGCATATTTAATTATTTTTACTCTCTTTAATAATTCTTTAGGTTTTATAGGATTCTTACAAATTTCTCTACTTAAAGAATTTAATTTTTCGATTTTTTCAAAATCATAACTTGCAGTAGAACTAATACGTCTACTTCCACTCAACATACTTCCATCACTATACAAATTAGTAATTAATATATTTTCAGTAATGACAAAAATATCTGTTTTTTCAATACCATATGCTGTTCCAATTCTTCTAAGTGAGTCTTCAACACGTGATACTTCTGCGCCAAAAATCAATAGTGATTCACTAAACTCCAACATACATTGAAGCATTACAGAACGGTTTTCTGTTGTTTCCAAGCAAATATTTTCCATAGCTGTAAATCATTTTACAACATTTATGGAAATTCTAAACAATGAAATTAAAAACCCATACAACAAAAGGAATTGTTACTATTGCAAGTAATGTAGATAAGATTACAGTTTGTACTGCATAGTGATAATTTTTACCATGTAAATGTGAATATACCGCAACATTTGTTCCAACAGGACACGCAATAGCTATCATAATTGCCATCTTTAAATCCATATATGTATTAGGAACAAAATAAATGATTATCATTGCTACAAAAGGAATAATTAATCCTCTACCAAGTGCAATAAGATAATTAGCTTTATTTTTAAACATATCTGTTAAATTTACTTCTGATAAATATATACCAATCATAAACATACTTAATGGTGTATTCACACTAGCTGTCATTGATAATACGTCCTGTACTAAAACTGGAACATTTATACCCGAAAAGAAAATCAATAATCCAATACATGTTGCAATAAAGAAAGGTGCCTTCATTATAGATTTAATATCTAATCCATCTTTCTCTCCTGTTAAAAGTGATACACCATAACTCCATTGCATAATATTTAAAAAGGCAATAAATGGTGCAATATAGAATACAGCCTCTCCACCTAAACTTGCAGCAATAATAGGTACACCAAAGAATCCCGGATTACAAAATCCTGTTGCAAAATCAGCAATTTCATCTTTTTTAAAGATTAAATGTGCTATTACAATCGAAATTAAAACAACAATAATACTTACAAGTGAAGCAATTAATAACCCTCTAATTGTTTCACTGCTTCTATCAACCATAAAGCCATTGATAATAA
>CAJJTI010000045.1 GCA_905194705.1 uncultured Solobacterium sp.
TAAAATATTACATATAAGGAGATCCAATAATGCAAAACAAAGATATTTATGATACAATAATAGAAAACCTTACGAAAGAATGGTATTCTTCTATGTCAGAAAACATATTAAATAATAATCCAAATTGGGAAGTCCCAAAATATTCAAAAAAGCAAATTGATAAAGCTGGTAAAACTATCGCAGCTATGTTTACCCAAACTGATACTAAAATATCAATAGAAGATTTTAATGAAGCAATTGATATTTTAAATAATTGGCGCTCATCTCACGCTTACCCATTAGAAGTAATTACAAATAATCTTAGAAGAAATAATTCAAATGCTATTGTTGTACAAAGATTAAAAAGATTAGATTCTATTATAGGTAAGATAGAACGTTTTCCTAATATGAGTTTATATAGAATGCAAGATCTTGGTGGTTGTAGAGTTATTGTAGATTCTATAGAAGATGTATACAGAAGTGTAAAAAAATTCAAAAATTCCAAAGTGCGCCATATTTTCAAACGAGAAAATGATTATATACAAAATCCTAAAGAATCTGGATATAGAAGTTATCATATGGTATATCAATTTCAAAGTGATGATAACGATACCTATAATAAGAACATTTTAATAGAAATTCAATTCAGAACCAAATTACAACACATATGGGCAACTGCTGTAGAAATGATGGGTATTTTTACAAAATCAAAATTAAAATCCAGTATTGGAGATGAAGATATATTAAGATTTTTTGTTCTTGTATCATCACTGTTTGCTCAACGTGAAGAAACACCAATATGTCCAAATACTTCCGATAATACTAAAGACATTATAAATGAAGTAAAAGAAATTAATAATAAATTACATTTAGTATCAAGAATAAGTGCTCTATCTGTTGCTATTAAACATACTAATGTTTCTCAAAAAATGAAAGGAAAAGGATATTATGTATTAATATTAAATTACGAAAAGAAGTTGCTTCGTGTAAAAAGGTTTTCAACAAAACAAATTGATTTAGCAACAAAAGCATATAATGAAATCGAATCAAAAAATGATAAAAATATTGATGTTGTTTTAGTGTCAGCACAATCATTTGATGATTTAAAAGAAGCCTATCCAAATTATTTTGCTGATATTAGTGAATTTGTAAATATTATGAACAAATTACTAAATTAAAAATTTGTTTTAATATGTTTATAAGGCATCTAAAATTAGATGCCTTATTTTAATTTTATTGCAAAACTACTTATCATTTAACACAAGCTTTAAACAACATCTACACAAGAATTTAAACAAGATCCATTTCACTCCTCCATCCAAACTCATCTCATACCCCAATCTCTAGCTTAAATCTCACAAAATCAACCCAAATTCATTTCAAAATACTCCTAATAATAAAATCCTTACCCAAACATAAAACTTCCTTATTTATCTCTCAGAACGAATATAACCTCAATATAGGGGCTACCATAAAACTATATACAAAACTATTAAGACAGTAACCACACTGTCTTATCTTTATGCAAAAAAAATAAAATCAAACAGAGAATATATAACTAGAAACTTATAAATTGCATTTAACATAAAAAAGAAAGGAATCAAATTATGAGTAACTTAACATTAATTTCAACAGAAACATTCAACAATTTACCATGTAACTTCTACAGGAATATGAATGATGACATTCTTTTAACAAGAGAACAGATTGGTCAGGCGTTAGAATATTCTAATCCACAAAAAGCAATTGATAACATTCATTCTAAACACAGAAATCGCTTAGACGAATTATCAGTTACCACTAAACTGAGGGCAACTGATGGAAAATGTTATAACACAATGCTTTATACAGAAAGAGGTATTATGGAGATTTGCCGTTGGTCAAGACAAAAGAATGCTAACATATTTATGGACTGGACATGGGATATCATAGAAAAATACAGACATAATGAATTAACACCTGATTTATCTCAGATAACATCAACATTGACTTCAATAACTAATACACTCACTACTCTCACACAGACAATGACATCAATGCAGCAAGAAATTAACTCTCTAAAAAAGCCACAACAGTTACCTAAAAAGAAGTGGTCATATTGGTCAACAAAGATGTATCCGAAATATCAGCTCTTAACAGATTATTTCCATATCACACATAAAGAACTATATAAAAATCTATACAGTGAATTACAAAATACATATCCTGATATAGATCTCAATCAAGAAATAGATGACTACTGCTATGAGAATAAACTTGAGTATACTTACACACTTGATGTAATTGAACATAATCTCACTCTTCGTAAATTATTTGAATCTGTCGTAGATAACTTACTCAATAAATATAATCTAACAGATACATACAATATCAATACAAAAATCCAAACTATATTTGATGAGATATCATAACATGTCTCATCTTCTAGCTTAAATCAACGCTCAGAGAAAAATAAGACATTTCAATCTCATACCCTTATAAGTTATCACCTAATACATAAAAATTAAAATTTACTCTCAAAAACTCATTTTTAACCAACAGGTAAGGGTGTGAGAAAACTATCTATACATCAAAAAGATAATATGTGCATAAGCACAAGATATAGTCCCTTGATAGGGACGGTCTTTCCGCAGCGTAAGCAAGAAAAGAATATCTCTAGGGTGAGAACAAGCTTAAGATATGGAATGATGAATCTACGAGAGATTTAATATGCTTGGAATTTAATTTTGGTACACGTTCTTATGATGAGGAAATATCTCATATTAGGAAAATAGCAAAAAATGCAAGAATTGAATATAAAAAAGCAATTAGCTCTAGAAGCAAAAAACTAATAGAAATCCAGACGAATAAGAAAAAGAAAATAATTAGTTTATATAATTTTGCTGTTAATCACAAAACAGATTATTTCTCATTATCAGCAGATACAATAAGAGAAGAATTTTATGATAATGGAGTTAATGTAGAATATATTACTCGTAAAAGAAATGGTGATATTATAAAAACAGAAGTTATCCATTATAAAATGTTATATAGAAGTACAGGTAAAGCAAAAAAAGGCACTTGTATGTTTATACGAGATAAATTGTATAATAAAGCAATCGACTATCTCAGAATGGGAATAAAACTTCCAAAACATAATGCGGATATTGTTGGGATTAGCGCATACTCTTCTCTCGTATGTAGCGGAATTGTTGGAAAAGTTAAAATCAATCCTAAAAATATTTTGGTATTAAAAGATGTTGATAGGTATTTTAACACAAATGTTATTTCTGTTGAAACAGATGAAAATAAACATTGTATTGCGAAAGCTATTAAAGATTATAAATTAAAAAATACGTTATTTGATGGACAGGCTTTAATCGACTCTTCTATTTTTCCAAATTGGGGAAATGGTTATATTCTTCTTAGACATCATTTCTGTAAAATGGCTGCTTTCTGTAGCAACATTCAATTATTTTTCCGTGATTATTTTGGTGATGACTACTATTCTGCCACAGTAAAAGACATGTGGGGAAATGAGCATTATGTAAAAGATATAGAACTTATTACAACTGATAACGCAATGAAATGGATTAAGTATGACGTGTCATATGACTATTGGTGTAATAAAGTTTATGAGAACGACTGTATGTTTGGTATTGTTAAAACTGCTCATCCAAGTAAGCTTGGAAATGTGCAGCGTATGAGCTACCAGATGGTAAATTCTCTTGATGTTGAAATTATGGAAAACGTATGCAAGGAAAGTATTGAATATATCAATAGGTTAAAGACCGATGATGATTTCTTTCTTGATTATTTGAGGAAAAATATTAACTTTTCAAACGATTACGAAGCATTAATTGCTTTATGTGAACAGAATCGAGATTTTCTTAGAAGTTCTTATTTCAGGGATCGTAAAAAGGCAATTATTATGACATATGTTTTAAATTTCAAGAGTGGTAAGGTAATTCAAAATGCAGATAATTTGGTGATAGTTGGTTCACCATATGCAATGTTGCTGTATGGTGCGACTGGTAATCCCTGTGATGTTGATAAAGATGATACATTTTCTGTTGAAGATTTAGCAACTCAATGTTATACCACCAGATTTAATGATAATGAATATCTTGCTGAGTTTAGAAGTCCGTTTAATGGAAAGTATAATCTTGGGTATTTACATAATGTATATAATGATAGATTCAAGAAGTATTTTAAATTTTGTGACCAGATTATTGCTGTAAACATGAATGGTACTGATTTTCAAGACCGTAACAATGGTAGCGACATGGATAGTGATAGTATTTATACTACAAACCAAGCCGACATCGTATTACATGCGAAAGATTGTAAGGAAAAATATTTAACCATTGTAAATAATATTCCTAAAGATTCAAATGTATATGATAGCACTATGAAAGATTTTGCGAGATTGGATAATAAATTAGCAGCTTCACAATTAGATATAGGCGAATCAAGTAATCTTGCGCAACTTGCTCAGACTTATGATTGTACGTTTGATGAACAGAAATATAAAGATTATGTTTGTATACTCAGTGTATTAGCTCAGATCGCTATAGATTCAGCAAAACGTCTTTTTGATGTTGATGTTGGTTCTGAAATAAAGCGTATAAAAAAAGATATGGATGTTGAAAATAACAAATATCCTGCTTTCTGGAAAGTTATTAGAAGAGATTTTAAAGAAAAAAATATCAATTATAATCTTGTTTGTCCTATGAATTATCTTTATAATCTAAAACTCGACCAATTCAGGTCAAATGAATCTACAATTCCAATCCAATATTTTTTCAAGAAATTTGAGATAGAAAAGAACAGAAAAACATGTAAAAAAGTTGAAGAAATAATAGAAATGTATATGAACAAATATTATTCTACTATTAGCTCTGAAAATGAAGATTCTTATTTTCTTTTAAAAATGGATTTTGATAATATGATTCAGGATATAAAAAAAGTTTATGTATCTAAGAATTATATTGGATTATTTAGTTGGTTGATTGATAGAGCTTTCTGTGTTTCTATTTCTCAAAAGCAAAATCAGTATAAGTTAAAATCAAAAATCAAGAAAAGAAAATCTATTTTAATCAAGGCATTATATGATATCAATAGTGCAAATTTGCTAAAATGTTTCTCGGAAAATTATTAATTTTGTTCAAAAATAGTGTTTTTTAGGGACACCTAGACAATTTTAATGTTCCGAAACCATTGATTTTAGTGCATTTTTAACAACTTCGTTAAGTTGTATAATGAGGAGAAAGGATTTTTCTTTATCTTAGTACCTCTCCGCTTACATGCAAATGCGGAATATAAATAAGCAACGATCGTTTTATAAAAAAATACTAAGCCCTCTTAATTGAGGGCTATGCCGAAAGGCTAAAACAATGAAATCAGCCTTTCTTAGCTGATAAAACAGAGAATATATAATTGTTGAGAGACATTATAATATTTCGTCTAACATATGGCTATAAGTTAGTTGCTGTGATGCCATGTGAAAAAACTTGTGCATGTGTGATAAAACCAGTTAAGTTCAGCAAGCGAGACTGTACCATGCATTTCTGTGGAAGATATATAGGAATCAAACCTATGGGGAACGATTCGAGGCGTTTTCAAACAGAACAATTACAAAAAATATTTCTAAGATTGGTACATATTCATATTGTATCTCATCTTCTTATTCGGTGGCTATGCTACAGTTCTTGTAGTATGGTTGCCGATTTTCTCTTTAACATTCGATGCTAATGGGTTGAAGATTACTAATGGTATAAATACATTCACAGTAAATCCTAATGATAATTCAGGTCTATTGAAAATATCTAAAGGCAGTGAGGATATCTTTTATGTGGATAATAATGGGAATCTGAATATGACTGGAATTATTAAGAGTGCTTCTTTTCGTGGTGGCTCTATTGGTATTGGTGGGTCAAATAATGATAATTTTGTTGTTAATTCTAATGGAAATATAGTATCAAAAGGAAGTATGAGTTTAGCAAATGGTGGTATTACATATGATGTCACTAACGGATTGAATGTTATAGGCAAAGTAACTGCAACAAGTGGAACGTTTACTGGTATTATAAATGCAAATGGTGGTACTTTTTCTAACATAATTACTTGTACTGGAACTATTTCTGGCGGAAGCATAAGCGGTTCTACTATTTCTGGCGGAAGCATAAATATTGGGAATAATGTTTTTAGTGTGGATATTAATGGTAAATTAAAAGCTTCAAATGCTTCCATAGTCGGCAATATAACAGCTACGTCAATAAAAGCAAAAGGATCTTATTATATATATGATACAGACTTTGACAGTGCCAATAAAATTTTATCGTATACGTCAGATAATACAAGTGACACAAAATATAATATAGGAAGATTATCTAAAAATGGTTACTCCGATAATTTAAATTATATATCATTTGAAGATATGTCTCAAGATAGAAGTATTATTTTTCATACTGAATATGTTAATCTTGGAAAATATTGTACTATTAGTAATTTTGATGTCTCTAATAACACTATTTTTAATGACGATGGAATAATCTCTTTAGATACAGACACAATCGGTATTATTTTAAGTAATGATGAAACAGCATTCAGACCATTATCTAAATGTGCAGATTCACTTAAATTAGGCACAGCTAGTAATAAATTTGGACAAATCTATTCTTCAAATTCTGCTATTTCCACTTCTGATAAAAATTTAAAAAAAGATATCACACCACTAGACGAAAAATATCTACAATTATTTTTATTATTACAACCTGTATCATATCTATTCAAAAATGGAACAAGTGGAAGAACTCATATAGGGTTTATATCACAGGATGTAGAAGAAGCGATGATTAAGTGTGGAATATCAGACCTAGAGTTTGCTGGATTCTGTAAAGATGTCAAAAAGAAATATACCACTGACGAAAATGGAGATGAAATTGAATCAGATGATTTAGATGAAAACGGTAATGTTCAATATATCTATTCATTGCGTTATGAAGAATTTATTGGATTAATAACAAAAGCGGTACAAGTATTATGGAATAAAATGGAGGAATTAAAATCATGAAATTAACAGCATTTAATATTTTAGCAATATGCGAATCATTAGCAAAAATCTCAGAAAAGGAATTTGATCTTAATACAGCTTGCCTTATTGCAGGCAATCTTAATAATTTATCTGTTCCAAGAGAAACGATTGATAATAAAAGAAATGAAATCATTGCTAAATATGCACAGAAAAATAAAGAAGGGGAAATTGATTATGCGGATGATGGTACTGTAAAGATTGTGGATATCAAAAAATTTAATGATGATATAAATAATCTGATGCTCTCTTCTGTCGATGTAGAGTTAAAAAAGATACCTAAAAAAGCTTTTGAAGATATGAATATTTCACCAAAAGATATTCTGCCTATAATCAATCTCTTAGAGGAATAAAATTATGTTTACAGATTTTGAATATGATGGAGAGTCCTTATCCGATTACAAACTAATGGTTGGTGTAATAAATGGTTCTAGTGGTGTTCAAACTGTTTCTTCTGGGGCTGAACTTACATTTAATCAGGTACGCCCAGTAGGAAGCAGTAGATTCAATATCACATCAGCAGTATATGAATCTGCTTATAGCACCTCATTTGAAGTTTTTCGTAATCCATGTCTTGCATCTAGTCAAGATGAAATGAGTCTTTCAATCGAAGAAATTTCGGCTATTCAACGTTGGTTATGTCGTAAAGATGGGTATAAACGCTTTAAAATTAATCAGGATGGCTTTGAACACGTTTATTGGAATGGAACATTCAGTAGTAAACAAATCGAGCTAAATGGTCAAATAATCGGCTTAGAATTAACATTATATACCGATTCTTCATTTGCTTTTATGGACGAAGTATCTGTTGAGTATAATTGCTCGGCAGGTACTTCATTTCATTTTTGGGATAATTCAGATGAGATTACAGATTTTAACAATCAATTATTACCAAATTTAGAAATAACAATTTTGTCAAAAGGTAATTTCAAATTAGAAAACTCTCGTGATAATAAAGTTATGAAAATAGATAATTGTGTATCTAATGAGATAATATCTATCAATGGTAAGAATCAATTAATATCATCTTCTGAATCATCACATGATCTTGCAAATGATTTTAATTACTTTTTCCCAAGAATTATTAATTCATATAATGATAGGTGCAATATTTTTACACCAAATTTAGATTGTAAAATTAAGATTACTTACTCTCCTATTCGGAAAGTTGGTATTTAGGAGGTGATTTCGAAATGATTTTTAATCAAAAGATTACTTTAGATCTGACCATAGACAGGGTACAAAATGTTCATTGTTCAAAGGATGATGACGAATCAAGAAAGATATTGATTACTCTCTCTGATAAAGGGAAACCATATACTGTTCCAACTAATTCTGTAATTCATTTAAAGATTTCTAAACCTGATGGAACTTTTGTGTATATAGACGAAGATGATACTTCACATTTATCCAGAAATACAGATGGAACAATTGCTATTATACTCTCTGATCAAGCAACATGTGTGCCAGGTATTTGTGAATCAGAATTTCAAATTATTGAATCTAATACCATCGTTACATCAAGAAAATTTAATATTATTGTAAAGAAATCTGTTGTTGATGGCAAAACTATAGAATCTGCTATTGAGTCAAATGTAATAAATAAAATGATTAAGCATTTAATTGATTATGCAAATCCACATAAAGTAACAAAAGCACAAGTTGGTTTAGAAAATGTCCCAAATGTATCAACAAATGACCAAACTCCAACTTATACAGAAGCTACTACATTCGAAAATATATCGAGTGGCGAAAAATTATCTATTGCATTTGGTAAAATCAAAAAGGCAATCAGCACTTTGATAAGTCATATTTCAACAAAAGCAACTATTAGTCAGGAAGGACATACAAAATTAACAGATAGTGTTTCAAGTACATCTATTGATACCGCTGCTACTCCAAATTCTGTAAAAATTGTTAATGATAAGATTGAACAGGAAATAGATGATGTAATAACTCACGAGCAAATTGACTCGTTATTCTTATAAATAAGGAGGAAACGCAAATGGCAAAATTAGACTTTGATGGTCTTAGTTATTTTTGGAGTAAAGGCAAAACATATATATCTAATTTATTAAAAGGAAAAGCTGATTCGTCTCATACTCATGACGATAGATATTATACTGAATCTGAGATTAATATAAAATTAAATGGTAAAGCAAATAGCAGTCATACACATGGAAACGAAGATATTACATCACTTGACGCAAGTAAAATTACAAGTGGTACAATTAGTATAGACAGACTTCCACAGGGAGCATTGGAAAGACTGACTGTTGTAGCTGATGATACGGCAAGATTTAAACTTACTTCTGCTGCTGTCCAGAAGGGAGATACTGTAAAGGTTACTTCTACTGAGAAAATGTATTATGTAGTCGACGAAACAAAACTTTCTACAGAAGAAGGTTATGAAATTTATGCGGCTGGTACGGCTGCTAGTGTACCTTGGAGTGGAATTACTGACAAACCAGAAACATATACTCCTTCAAATCACAATCACACTGTTTCAGAAATCAGTGATTTTCCATCCTCTTTGCCTGCTAATGGAGGGAACGCTTCTACAGTAAATGGACATACAATTAACAGTGATGTTCCTGCTGATGCTAAATTTACAGATACAATATATACTCATCCTACCACGTCAGGAAATAAACATATCCCTTCTGGTGGTTCATCTGGACAAGTATTAGGTTGGCAATCAGATGGTATCGCTAAATGGGTAGCCAATGAAAATAGTGGTGGCTATATTAATTTAGGTCAGTTTAATAACAATAATCGTACCATTAATTTAGATACTTATAAACCATATGCTGAATGTGATAGTAAAGGAGATAATACTACATGGTTTGTTCCTAATGATCGAAATTGTGTAGCTTGGATTAGAAGCATTGATAATACAGGTACAAATCCACCACAATTTGGTGGCAGTAAAATTTGGTTTTATTTTAGAAGTACAATGGTTAATGGTATGCCACTACAAGAAATTGTGGTATATAATGGGTTAGGACTTAGTGGCAATCAAAATGTATATTTACAAAGAGCTTATTGTAATTCAGCATGGACTGCATGGTGGGGAGATACAGATTATCTAAAATTAGTTGGTGGAGTAATGACTGGCACTCTTTGTTTCTCGCAAGGAAGTCCTATTCAAATGAAACCTGCATCGTGGACATCTTACGTACAAACATTAATCTGTGACGGAAATGTAAAAGTTGGTGTAAATAATTTTTCTAGTTTTTGGAATAATGCAATCAATTTAATCATGCCATCAACAGCAGCAACTTATATACGTTGGAAAAATGGAAGTGGATGCTATTTTCAAGCTATTACTGATACCAATGGAACTATAGACAATAAATTAGCTATTACTCCCAGTAATATATTATTATCATATGGGCTTCCTTTATATGAAGCAGTCTCTAATAATGGATCGCTGACATCTTATAGGTTGATTAGTGTAAATACATCAGCTAATTTACATATAGGAGGAAATACATCTACCGGAAATAATAATATTTCAAGTGCTATATTATCCGTCTTGAATTGTCAATATGGTTTCTATGATACTGCATTCAGAGTAATGGAGGCTTATGACAATAAAGTTTCATTAGGTGGTGGTTATGCAAGATGGACACAAGTATATGCTAAAAACACTTCTATTTCTACATCTGATAGAAACCTTAAACATGATATTCATGATATTGACGATAATCTTATTAAATTATTTTTTAAAATAAAACCAAAAACTTACTACTTCAACGATGGGGATAGAATTCATATTGGTTTAATAGCACAGGATTTTGAAGATTCAATGCATGAATTAGGATTATCAGAAAATGACTATGGTATTATCTGTAAAGATATTTTATATGATTATACAAAATTTGATGAAGATGGTGTTCCGATCGAAGATTCAAAAGTTCCTAAAAAAGACGAAGACGGGAATATCATCTATAGATACTCTTTCAGATATGAAGAATTAATAACATTGATCGTACAAGTAGTACATAATCAGCAAAAAGAACTCGATGATATTAGAGACAATATTGCAGAGTTAAATCAAAAATTAGAAAACTTAAAATAAACTATCATTTTCAGTAGTCATATACTACTGTTTTTTATTACTTTTTTGAGAGGAGAATGTCATGGATGAGAAAGAAATCGTTGAAAGATTAACAAAGGTAGAGGAACGTTCTAAATCCAATACACATAGACTTGAAAAATTAGAACCCATTGTTGGTGAAATTCATACTATGTCCAAAACAATGATTCAGCTTGTAGAGGAAGTAAAACACACTAATGAAACAGTAAGTGCTTTAGATACTAAAGTTGATCGTATGGATAATCGTGTAGATGATATCGAACGTGCACCAGCAGATAATTTAAATTCATACAAACGAACTGCTATTACAGCAATGATTAGTACAGTTGCAGGTGCTTTGGCAACTGGATTAATTTTTATCATTGCACAGGTAATTTAAAAATGGCTAGTGATATGGATTCACTAGCCATCATCTTTATAAAAAAATGAGATAATATCAGATGTTATTAATTCTAACATATATATTTCTATAATACAATAGGGAACAGTTAAAAAGCTGTTCCCTATTTTTTACGATTTTTTATAATAGTTTTCATACCAACGTTCTTTTCGGATATATCCATTATCTGTCTTCGAATCAATCTTTTCTTGAAAACTGCATTTGGATTTTAATATGCATTCCTGTTCTACTGGTAAAAAATATGGACATTTATTTATATCTTTATCAAGAAAGAATTTTATTTTTATGACTCCTGATTTTCAAATTTTTCTTTTAATTTAATATACATTTCATACAATTCTCGCTCTTTACTTTCGTCTACTATATCTTTTGTAGAATAATCTTTAAGTACTACCTGCGAAGGTGTTGTAATTGTTTTTAATGCGTCTTCTGTCGCATGAGTATATATATTCTCTACAGTAATAGCCTTATGCCCCATAGCTAATGCAGTATTAACAATATTTGCTCCTTTTGCTGTATTTGCAATTGTATCCGCAGTGTGTCTAAGTGAATGTAAACAAAGTCCTTTTTGTTGCCCTGTTTTTGTTAAATGAACGTCCCTATCAATATTTAATTTATTACAAAGTTCTTTGAAACAAACTTCCATTGATGAAGTTGATCGTCTTTTTCCGTTCCTAAAAGTTGGATATAATAAATCATCTGGATTGTTTTTACAATATAATTTTGTTTGAGTTTGCATATAAATTACACATTCTCTGCACAAATCTGACATCATCACAAAACGAGCTTCTTTATTTTTTGGAACTTTAGTGTAAAATTCAACACCATTATTTTTATCATTATTTTTATAACGAATTGCATTTGTTTCAACAATGTCGATTCTATTTTTTTCTAGGTCTATATTACTATTCCTTAATGAAGAAAATTCACCAGCCCTCATACCTGTTTCTAATAAAAATAAAACTACAACCGGATATTGTCCCATATTATTTTTATAGGCATCGTAGAATTTTTGAATATCTTCATATGAAAAAACTTTTTTCCTATTTTTTAATTCTTCCTCTCGTTTATGGTCGTACTCGTCAGCTATTTCAGTTCTTATTCTTGCTTGAGCTGCATAATTTTCTTCTAATAAACTTTTATTTATAAGCCATTTACAACAACGCTTACACATCTGAATTGGAAGTGAACATGTTTTTTTACTTTTTAATTTAAGAATTGAATCATAATATTTTTCAAATTCTACAGCATTAAGCATGTGTAATTGGAATTTTGATATGGGGAATTGATAAAAATTACAATTGAGA
>CAJJTI010000046.1 GCA_905194705.1 uncultured Solobacterium sp.
TTGGGTATATTTTATCAAACGCATTGAAATTCTTATAATATGAGAAACAGTGCAAACAAAATTGCACTGTTTTTTATTTTCTTCTCAAATATAAAACAGAATATATCGTTCAAGTTATATGTTTATTAAGCACCCGCAAAAAATAATCTTCTCAATTTAAGTTAAAGTTAAAAACGCAAAAGAAAAAACCCTGCATAAATACAGGGCTTAATTAACTAATGGCTGCGACAGTGTGGATCGAACACACGAATGAGGGAGTCAAAGTCCCTTGCCTTACCGCTTGGCTATGTCGCAATGCCTTATTATTGTACCCTTAACCATCAATTTATACAAGTAAAATTTTTATAAATTTTACGACATTTTCCGATTTTTTGTTAAAAGTACATCATAAAGCACGATAATTGCTTACCTTATTGAATATCAGTTACTTTATAATCTTTTTCTTCAACACTAGTTTTCAGGACATCATTTGTAACTTCTTTAGTCAGAGTTACAATTGCTTGTCCTTTTTCGTGGCTTACTTCTGCTTTTTCTACACCATCGATACTTTCTAATGCCTTTTTTACTGTTGCCTCACAATGTGAACACATCATACCTTCAATTTTTAATGTCTTTTCCATATTTGTTTTTTCTCCTTTACTTGTTTTTATCTTATTTTCAAATAGGTCTTCTGGTAATTGTACAGTTTTAGCTATCTTATTTTGTTTCTTATTCAGATTAATTAAATTCAGTCTTAACGCATTCATGCATACAGTGAAACTGGATAAACTCATCGCTGCTGCTCCAAACATAGGATTCATCTTATATGATGTTAATCCCATCGCTAATGGAATGCAGATTAAGTTATAAATAAATGCCCAGAATAAATTTTCATGAATATTTGTTAATGTCGCATTACTTAAGCGAATTGCTTTAACAACATCAGTTAATTTGCTGTTTCTTAATACAACATCTGCTGAATCTATCGCTACATCTGTTCCTGCTCCTATTGCTATACCAATATCTGCTCTAGTTAACGCTGGCGCATCATTTATTCCATCTCCCACCATGGCTACTTTTCCATATTGTTGTAATGACTTTATTACGCTTTCTTTTTCATTAGGTAACACACCAGACACAATATGTTTAACACCAACTTCTTTTCCTATCGCATGAGAAGTAGCATAGTTATCTCCCGTTAACATAACCGTTTCAATACCCATGTCATTTAACTCTTTGATTGCACTTATTGAATCCTCTTTCACTACATCCGCTACTGCAATCATGCCTAAAAGTTTATTCTCTTCCACAAAATATAGTGGTGTTTTGCCTTCTTTTGCTAATGCATTTGCTTTTATTTTAATATCTTCAGGAATTGATACAATCGTAGAAATAAACTTCTCACTTCCACCATATACTTTCTTTTGATGAATTAAAGCATATAAACCATTACCGGTTAATGTTTTAAACTCTTCTGTAGAAGTTGCGTTTAACTTCATTTCTTCTGCTTTAGTGATAATTGCTTTTGCTAAAGGATGTTCAGAATTTTTTTCTAAGGAATATGCAATTTGTATTAATTCTTCTTCACTAATACCATTAGTAATAATTTCTTTTACAGTAGGTAATCCAACAGTAATGGTTCCTGTTTTATCTAAAGCAATAATTTGTGTTTTACCTGTTTCTTCTAACGCTTCACTTGTTTTAAATAAGATGCTATGTTTTGCTCCAATTCCATTACCAACCATAATCGCTACCGGTGTCGCTAAACCTAATGCGCATGGACATGATATAACAAGTACCGATATTCCTCGTGCTAAAGAAAACGCTAATGTTTCTTTACCAATAACAAGCCAGCCAATTGTTGTTAGAATAGCTACAGTAATAACAGCTGGCACAAATATACCTGATACTTTATCGGCAATTTTGGCAATTGGTGCTTTTGTCGCAGCCGCATCAGATACCATCTGAATAATTTGTGATAATGTTGTATCTTTACCAATTCGTGTCGCTTTACATTTCAAATAACCTGAAGCGTTAATTGTTGCGGCTGAAACACTATCATTTACTTCTTTATCTACAGGAATGCTTTCCCCTGTCAAAGCACTTTCATTTACAGCACTTTCTCCTTCAATCACTACACCATCTACTGGTATGCTTTCACCAGGCTTAACGATAAATATGTCACCAACCTGTACTTCTTCTATATTAACTAATACTTCTTTATTATCTTTAATTATTGTCGCTGTTTTAGGAGCTAATTTCATTAAACTTTTCAAAGCATCTGTTGTCTTTCCTTTTGCCTTAGCTTCTAACATCTTTCCAACAGTGATAAGAGCAGGAATCATTGCGGCTGATTCAAAGTACAGCTCATTATGATATAACTCCATTAAATCCATATTGGATACACCACTTGTTACTAAATATGTCATTTTCATTAGAACATAAAATGACCACGCAAAAGATACAGAAGATCCTAAAGCAATTAACGTATCCATATTAGGGCTAAGTGCAAATAATGTTTTAAAGCCATTAATAAAGAATGCTCTATTAATAAACATCACAATTAACGCTAGTAACATCTGTATAATTGCTAAACCCAAATGGTTATGTACCAAGAAACCTGGAACAGGAAAGTTCCACATGTTATGTCCCATTGTGATATACATAAGTAAAACTAAAAATACAACAGAATATAATAATCTCTTCTTTAATTTTGGTGTTTCCTTATCTTCTAATGCATCTTCTTCTGCTGATTTACTTTGTGCTTTATTTTCCCCTTTAACTGAAGCTTTATATCCTGCTTTTTCTACTGCATGAATAATGTCAGCTTCCTTGACATCACCTTCTACACCCATAGAATTTGTTAATAGACTTACTGAGCAAGAAGTGACTCCCGGTACTTTAGACACTGCTTTTTCTACTCTATTCTGGCATGCAGAACACGTCATACCTGTAACTATATATTGTTTCATTTCATCACCTTCTGTAATACATCAACTAATTCTTCTACCGTTTCTGTCTTACCATTTAATATATCGTTTGTAACACAACCCTTAATATGAGCTTCTAATAATACTTTACTAAAGCTATTTAAGGCACTTGTTACTGCTGATACCTGAATTAAAATGTCTGGACAATAAGCATCATTTTCAACCATTTTCTTTAATCCTCTAACTTGCCCTTCTATTTTATTTAATCTTGTATATAACTTTTTTGTCATTTCTTCATCACGAGATTTATGACCTGTACTTCCCATCGTATTGCAACAACATTTCTTTTCCATTTCTTAACCTCCTGGTAAAATACTATACCCTTATAGGGTATAGTGCAAGTGATTTGCTCATCCACAAATATGATTTTTCCAAAAAGAAAACTCCAAATTAATGGAGTCTTTGTACTTTATTGGAATAATATACCATTTTCTAATTTTTTCACTTTAGTAAACTGTTTCATCCAGTCATCATTTTCATCTATATCAAATGGTGTTTGATAATCAAGGTAAACCCATGGTTTTTTCTCTTGATGTATACTTGCGTACAAATCATAAGCATTTTCATATTGATCTTTATACCAGAAGTAAATATATGTTGAATTTGTACCACATTGCTTATTAGACGCAAGATACTCCCAGGTATTAAAAGTAATACAGTTAATATAATCACCATCTAAAGTATCAATATAATGAATATCATTTAATGTCTTATTATAATTTTCTACTATTTCGCTTGAATCATATAATCCTTTTAGCGGTCCTTCTGCTATTTTTACCGAATATTCATTAGAACCAAGATAAATACTTGTCATTTTATAGAAAGCTAAGAACGCAATAAATACTAATACTATGATATTCTCCCATTTTTTATTTCGACTATATTGAGAAATAATTAAAGCTGTAATGGAACATGCGATAATTAGTGGTCCAAGATATGATCGTGGTCCAACATTTGATGATATTGATAATAAGAATGCATGAAATGTTGATACACCAAAACAGAAATTCAAATAAAAATCTTTAGAAAGTAATAACATATAAATAAATCCCATCAAATAAAATGGTAACAACACGTAGATGAATCCACCTTTATATATATCTACCGGATGAATTAATCCGATATATACAAGTACAATACATGTAATCATATTTGTTATTTCTAAGACTTTTCTTTCTTGATATTTCTTTCTGAATACAACGGCATAAACAAGTTCAAATACTAATAGGATAAAAGACAAACCAAATGCTTGTAATAATCTAAAACCATTTATCGCAAACAATTCAGGGATGCTTGTACTATGAGAAGGATCAACCAGATACTTTATACTGGATAAAACAGAATTTAGAGATTCTCTTGAAAAAACAAAAACCAAGAACGATATTGCAATTGTCGCAATTCCAAGAGATATACTGATAAAATCTCGAATACTTAATATATTTTTTTTCTTAACAACAAGATAAATTAAAACAATATATCCTAATGCTAAGTATGGTGTATTGATTACAGCACACCCATAAAACATACCCGATAAAAATAACCGTAACAAATGATGTCTTTTGTATACAAGTAATGCTAAGAATAAGAACCCTACACTCATTGTATTATAAGATAATGCCATAATCTGAAATGGTGTAAATAACATATAGATACAAGAAGCCAGTATTGCTGAAATTCCATATTGTTTTCTAAACTTTAAATAAATACATATACCAATAGTTAATGTAAAAATAATATAGAAGTATCGAAAGCCTAGAACAAGTCCTTCATTATTCCCTGCTACACTTCTAAACAGTGAAACAAGAGGTGTAATAAAAAAACCAATCATTTGAGCAATATGCCAATCATCATAAAATAGTGCATCACCTTTATAAAAACGATATCCTAAAGAAATATAAAAATGTTCGTCTTTTGATCCTACGCCAAGTCTTGCTTTGTAGCACTGTATGCATATAATCAAAAGAAAACATATCAAAAATATGAGATCTTCTTTTTTAAATTTTGAATGCTTTAAATCCATATGATTTCTTTCCTGTAACTCTGTCAACTAAATATAAAATATATCTAATAAATGTTATAAATGACACATGATTTATCTTTAAGTTATGTATTGCATCATTCCATTCTCTACGTGAAAGAGAATGACGGAATCTTTCCAAGGCTATCGTATCATATACACCTTTTCTTTGTTTTTCAGGCAAGTTGTCTATTTCGTTCTTAAAGTTATTCACAAAAAATGTATCAACATTTACCATCTCTTGATAACTTCTTTTTATTTCACGAATTTCATAGTGAATTGTCATTAAGTCATCTTCCACATAAGCAAGTTTATAATCTTTTAATAAACGTGCCATAAATTCTAAATCTTGATTTCGTTTAAAAGAAATATCATAACCATGAATTCTTTTAGCCACTTCCGTTTTTACCAAGAGATTTGAACCAGAACCTACATAAATTGATCTAGCTAAAGCATATGGATAAACATACCCTTCCACTTTCTCCGCATTTTTATATACAGCATCATTTGCTAAAAGCTTATGGTATCCCGTATAGCAGCAGCTATATTCTTCACCCATTTCTTCTAATTTATGCATTTGTATTTCTAATTTCTTAGGATTGATTTCATCATCATCGTCAAGAAAAGTAATATATTTACTAATTGCTACTTCTAAACCTCTATTTCTACTAAATGATCCCCCACGATTTACTTCATTAACTAGGTATGTTATTTTTTTATTTGCAATAAAATCTTTTAAAGCTTGTTCTGTTTCTAATTGTGCTTTACTATTTTTACCATTATCATCCACAACGATAACTTCTTTATCTTTTACCGTCTGTTCTAATGCACTATTAACAGCTCTAACAATTCTATCTGCTCTTTTATATGTGGGAATAACAATTGTTACATCCATACTATTTTTTTCTCCAAATTTTCATAACTTTTTGTGATAATGCCGTACAAATAGTAGAAGGAATAAGTAGATATAAATACATCATCATTCCTGAACTAATACCCTTTATCACACTATCACTCATCAGATAAAAGAAGACAATATGCCACATATAAATTGTCATACTGTTTACCGATATCCATTTAATGATACCATATACCTTTTCATTTAAATGTACATAGTTAAACACACAGCTTAGCAGCATACTCCAGAAAATACCATAAGAAATATAGTATAAAGTTGGTGGATATTTTGCCTCATATAAAGTAATAGAAGGATTTATTTTATGTAACATAATAAAAATAAGTAAACTGATACAAGCCATTAATAATTTCTTTTTATTCTCTAAAAAGAAAGCCTTCATACCATATAAAGAGATAACTCCATAACTTATAGTATATGCAACAATATATTCATATATCGTTACAACACTAGAACTCATATAATTTCTAACAAGAACCATCATTTAATAAGATGATTATCAAAGTAAATAAAAGTATATGTGGTATTTTCTCCGTCATTTTTTTAATAAAGGGATTACATAAAGAGGTAATAAAAATAACTCTGAATATCCAGACAAATAATAGTCCACCACTTGTAAATAGAAATGTCTTTAAAATATAGTTAAATGATATAGATGCTCCTAAAAGATAATGTACTGGAAAAAAGCAAATTAGAAATACCCATATTGGAACAATCAATTTTTTAAATCTTTTAACAACATAATCTATATACTTCTCATTTTTATTTGATAATACAAATGAAGCTCCTGAGCAAAATACAAGTAATACAACATCAAATTCTCTAAACGAAAAAAACTGTTCATTAAAACTTGCGTGCGCCGCAACAACGAGCAATAAACCAATTGTTCGAAGTATATCAATCGTTTGATTTCTAGTTTTCATACCTTTAATTGTATTAGAATCGCGAAATAAAGAAAAGACTTAGAAAATCTAAGCCTTATTCAAGTTCAAATGCACCTGTATATAATTGATAATACTGTCCTTTTGCTGCAATCAGTTCATCGTGTGTACCTCTTTCGATAACACGACCATGATCAAGAACTAAGATAACATTTGCATTTTTAACAGTAGATAAACGATGCGCAATAACAAATACTGTTCTTCCATTCATTAAGGCATCCATACCTTGTTGAACAATCTGTTCAGTACGTGTATCAATTGAAGAAGTAGCTTCATCCAAAATCATAACTGGTGGATCAGCTACTGCAGCTCTAGCAATCGCAAGTAATTGGCACTGACCTTGTGACAAGTTAGAACCATCTCCATTCAACATTGTGTTATATCCATCTGGTAAATGTTTGATAAAGGAATCTGCACCAGCTAATTTTGCTGCTGCGATACATTCTGCATCACTTGCATCTAATCTTCCATAACGGATATTTTCCATAACAGTACCGGTAAATAACACTGTATCCTGTAGTACAATACCTAAAGATTTTCTTAGTGAAGCCTTCTTAATCTTGTTGATATTTATGCCATCATAACGAATCTTTCCATCGGCAATATCATAGAAACGGTTAATTAGATTTGTAATTGTTGTTTTACCTGCACCAGTAGCTCCAACAAAGGCTATCTTCTGTCCTGGTTTACCATATAAAGTAATGTTATGTAAGATTTGTTTATCAGGATTATATGCAAAATCTACGTCATAGAAACGTACATCACCCTTTAATTCAGTATATGTTAATGTACCATCATGATGAGGATGTTTCCAAGCCCACATATTTATTTTTTCTTTGCATTCAACAATCTCACCATTTACTTTTTTCGCATTAACAAGTTCAACATAACCTTCGTCTGTTTCACTTTCTTCATCCATTAATTCAAATACTCTTTCTGCTCCCGCTAAACCTAAAACAATAGAGTTAATCTGTGGAGAAATTTGTTGAATATTACCTGCAAATTGTCTACTCATTCCTAAAAATGGCACAACAACCGCAATAGAAAATGGTAGTCCTGAAATAGATAAATTCGGTACCCCAAGCTCAATAAATAAACCACCTGCTACAGCAACAAATACATATATAATATAAGATACATTGTTTAAGATAGGCATTAATGTATTAGAGTATTTGTTTGCTAAATAACTGGATTCATATAGTTCATCATTTACTTTATCAAAATCTTCTTTTGTTTCAGGTTCATGATTAAATACTTTGATTACTTTTTGACCATTGATCATTTCTTCGATAACACCTTCCGTGCGGGCGACATTTTTCTGTTGAGCCATAAAGTATCTTGAAGACTTACCACCTATTTTCTTAGTAATAAATACAGATACAATCGCACCTAGAATAATAACAAGTGCCATTGGAATGCTGTAATAAAGCATAATACATAAAATAGTAGTAAGCGTTACAGCTGAAATCATCAGTTGTGGGAAACTCTGTGAAATCATTTGTCTTAGTGATTCAACATCATTTGTATAATATGACATAACATCACCACGTTGATGTGTATCAAAATAACGAATTGGTAATGTTTCCATATGATCAAACAACTTGATTCTGATTTTATTTAATACTCCTTGTGTAAAAATAGCCATTAACTGGTTATATACAATGCCAGCTAGTAAACTAGTTAAATATAAAGAAGCCAGAATAACAATATGATGCATAATCTCTGGACGTACAATATCCCACCCTATACCATTTTCCCAGGCAGTTTGTAATATAGCGACAATATTCTGTTGGAAGATAGATGGTAAGGAACTGATTACGGCATTGACTAAAATTAAAATAATAATAAATGGTAATAATTTAGGATAGAAAGAAAATAACAGTTTTACTAGTCGTTTCAATGCCACTGAACGATTCTTTTTCTTGTTGTTCATTCTGCTATCTTCTTTTCAGTTCCTTGTTTATTTTGTGAATAATAAACTTCCTGATAAATCTTATTTGTCTTTAAAAGTTCTTCACTGGTACCAATTGCATCAATATGACCACCATCCATGACAATGATTCTATCCGCATCTTCAACACTTGATGTACGTTGAGCAATGATAATTTTTGTTGTTTCAGGAATATACTCTCTCATTGCCTTACGAATTAATGCATCCGTTTTTGTATCAACAGCACTTGTTGAATCATCCATAATTAATATCTTCGGTTTCTTTAATAACGCTCTAGCAATACATAGTCTCTGTTTCTGACCACCAGATACGTTAGTACCACCTTGTTCAATATATGTGTCATAGCCTTTTGGCATTAGATCAATAAACTCATCTGCACAAGCTAAATGACATACATGTTTTACTTCATCTAAAGAAGCATCTTTATTTCCCCAGCGAATGTTATCTGCAATCGTACCAGAAAATAAGACATTCTTCTGTAGTACCATCGCTACAGAATCACGTAATACTGTTAAATCATAATTTCTAACATCTTCTTTACCAACTCTTACTATTCCTTCAGTAACATCATAAAGTCGAGGAATAAGTTGTACTAATGATGATTTTGCCGAACCAGTACCACCAATAATACCAATCACTTCACCACTTTTAATATGTAAGTCAATATCTTCAAGAACTGGTCTATCGGCATTTTTTGTATATTTAAAACGTACATGATCAAAATCAATAGAACCATCTTTTACGTCTTTTATTGCACTAGCAGGTGAAGTAAGAGTACTTTTTTCTTTTAATACTTCACATATTCTTAACGCACTTTCTTCAGAGAAAGTAATCATGACAAATATCATTGATAACATCATTAGTGAAGATAAAATCTGGAAGCTATATGTTAATAATGTAGAAAATTGTCCAATGTCTAAAGCTGTACCATTTGTTGTAATAATAGTTTTAGAACCAAAATACAATACAAATAACATCGTACAGTACATACATGCCTGCATTAATGGATTATTTAACGCTAATATTCTTTCAGCTTTTGTAAATATCTTACGAATATTATCAGAAGCTGTATTTAATTTTTCCTGTTCATAATCCTCACGAACAAATGATTTAACTACTCGTATACCTTTAATATTTTCTTCAATAGAATTATTTAATGCATCAAACTTAGGAAATCCTTCTCTAAATAAAGGCATTGTCACTTTCGCAATAGTAAATAAACCAATACCTAAAACAGGAATAACAATAAGAAAGATAACCGCCATCTTTCCACCCATCAAATACGCCATTGTAAATGAAAAGATTAAATTTAGTGGAGCTCTGATAGCTGTACGAATAAGCATCATAAATGCCATCTGAACATTTTGAATATCTGTCGTTAATCGAGTCACTAAAGAAGCACTTGAAAACTTATCTATATTACTGAAAGAAAAACTTTGAATGTTATAAAAAACATCTTTACGTAAATTTTTAGCAAAGCCACATGACGCATCTGCGCACTTAATACCTGCTAAATAGCCAAATAACAATGAAGCAAATGCTAAAGCAAGTAATATATAGCCATAATGAAGAATCGTATTTATATTAGCACCATCTTTTATTTCATTAACAAGTAAAGCAATTGTATATGGAATAATCGCTTCCATAATCACTTCACCAACAACAAAAACAGGTGTTAATATCATTGATTTTTTATATTCTCTAATACTTTTTGCAAGTTCATGAACCATAAAAAAATCCCCTTTCTTTGACCATTAAAAAATATGGTGTAACGATTTTAACACAATTGTTTTTTTGATGTAAGCATAAATTTTAATGTTACAATACATTTATGCAATTACTTGTTAACGGACTAAAAATAGAAGCAAATTACACAGATGAATGTATCCAAAATATTTTTTATCCATTATTAGAGAAATGGACAAATATACAGAAAGAAAAAAATAGACGCATTATCATCTATTTAGCAGCTCCACCAGGTTGTGGTAAAAGTACATTAGCTCTTTATTTAGAATATTTATCTAAAACAAAAGAAAATCTAACACCCTTGCAGGCATTAGGTATGGACGGTTTTCATCATACAAATATTTATCTAAACTCTCATTTAAGGGAAACAACTAATGAATTATTAGCTTTGCATAAAGGAGCACCAGATACATTCAATGTAGAAAGTTTAACGAAACATATTAAGTCACTTCAAAAAGATATTGTTACTTATTGGCCAGTTTATGACCGCCAATTACATGATCCAATTGAAAATGCAATCGAAGTAACATCTAATATTATTCTTATTGAAGGTAATTACCTGTTACTAGATAAAGCACCATGGAATAGCTTAAAAAACTACGCCGACTATACAATATTTATTTCTGGTGAACCTATTGATTTAGAAAATAGACTTATCCAGAGAAAAATGCATAGTGGCACTTCTTTTGAAACAGCTCTAAAACATTATCATGATACCGATAAGCCAAATCTACTCTTAGTTAACAAATACCACTTAGATGCAGACTTGTCGTTAAAGCTATGTGTTAATAAAGATAATATTGTGTCATTCTACTAAAATACCTTTGATAAAGGTATTTTTTAGCAAATATTTTCATAATATACTCTTATTTCTATTAAATTGTACGCTATTTCGGAAAAAAAGTTGTATCAAAAGACGATAAGTCGTTATAATAAATTGTAAGAAATATCTTACGTCTAATAATTTTATCATTTGGAAAGAAAGAGAAGTTTTTATTATGGAAAGAAAAATTGGTACAGTTTCTAGAGGAGTAAGATGCCCAATCATCAGAAAAGGTGATGATTTAGCAAAGATTGTTACTGACAGTATTATTGAAGCAGGTGAAAGTGAAAATATTGAATTCAGAGATCGTGATATCGTATCTGTTACAGAATCAGTAGTCGCAAGAGCCCAAGGAAATTATGCAAGCGTAGACGATATTGCAAAAGATGTAGAAAGAAAATTTGGTAAGGATTCAACAATTGGTGTTATCTTCCCAATTACTTCTAGAAATCGTTTCTCAATTTGCTTAAAAGGTATGGCTAGAGGCGTTAAGAAAATTGTCTTAATGTTAAGTTACCCTAGTGATGAAGTTGGAAATCAATTAATCTCTTTAGATCTAATTGATGAAAAAGGTGTTAACCCATACAGTGATGTATTATCACTTGAAAAATACCGTGAATTATTCGGTGAAAACAAGCATCAATTTACTGGTGTTGACTATGTTGCTTATTATTCATCTATTATCAAAGAAGAAGGTTGTGAAGTAGAAGTAATCTTTGCTAACCAGGCTAAAGCAATTCTAGATTATACAGATAAAGTATTAACTTGTGATATTCATACTAGAGCTCGTACAAAGCGTATTTTAAAAGCTAATGGTGCTAGAGTTGTTTACGGTTTAGATGATATTTTAACTGAATCAATTGATGGAAGTGGTTATAACACAAAATATGGTTTATTAGGTTCTAATAAATCTACTGAAGACACAATCAAACTGTTCCCTAATGAATGTAAAGATCTAGTTCTAGATATTCAAAAACAACTATTAGATAGAACTGGTAAACATTTTGAAGTAATGGTTTATGGTGATGGAGCATTCAAAGATCCACAAGGTAAGATTTGGGAATTAGCAGACCCTGTTGTTTCTCCTGCTTATACTGATGGTTTAATCGGTACACCTAACGAATTAAAATTAAAATATTTAGCTGATAATGACTTCAAAGATTTAAATGGCGAAGCATTAAAAGAAGCTATTTCAAATAGAATTAAAACGAAAGACAATAACTTAGTTGGTAATATGGCATCTGAA
>CAJJTI010000047.1 GCA_905194705.1 uncultured Solobacterium sp.
TTCTGCTACGCCGACACACCCATTCTATGTTGATAAACTTGGTTGGACTTTAGCACGTTCACTTCGTGCAGGCGATGTACTTGTTCTCAGCAATGGTGAACTTGTAACAGTTGAATGGGTTCAGCACGAGATTCTCGAATCACCTATCAAGGTTTATAACTTTGAGGTTGAAGATTTTCATACTTACTTTGTGGGCGAAAATGGGATTTTTGTTCACAATGGGTGTGGAGATGAAATTCCATGGTCTTCAAAAGAAGTAAAATCTGGTGCTGAAGATTTAGAAAAAGGTGCTTTATCAGTAACAGTTACAAATCGCTCTCAGGCAGAAGAGTTATTCTTGGGAATGTATCAAGGTGATGGATATGTCAATACATCTGGTTGGTCATCTAAAGAGGTATCTAATTTTTACGGCAGTAGAGGAGGTACATATCATTGGGATGATACTTTTGACAGCAATGGAGTATTGCAGTTCCATAGTGATAAGAATCCAGATAGTAAAACTCCTCATTTGCAAATACACCCTGAACGTGGAAAAGTTATAAGAATCTTCTTTGGAGCGTGACAGGTATGGATGCAAAAATGTATTTATTTTCTGGTGTTACAATGTCAGCAGAACTTGAAGCAAATGCTAAAACTGAAAGACGATTTATTACGGTTGGTGGGTATATTGATATAGGTGGTAGAACCTTTTCAATATCAAATTACAGAAAGAAATATCCAATTAATAAAGAAGATATAAAATTCTATTTTCATATATATTCTATTCCAAATTATTTTATAGATGATGATTTGGACGTTCATGAAAATGATTGCATTGAATATATTTATGTGGGAGATATTAATGGTTATGAGAATTTAGAGTGTGAAATCAAAAAGCACATTCCACAATTTGATGTTGATAGTTTAATTCCTATGTGGAAAACAGATGCTCCTATATAAGTAGTTTTAATAGTATAACGGCGAACTCGGCGTAGCTACGGACAGCAACGGTCTGTACTACATGAGGGCGAGGTATTACAACCCCGAGATCAAGCGTTTTATCAATCAGGACGTTATGACGGGTTCAATCGTCAATACCCCGACTTTGAACAGGTACGCATATGTCAACGGCAATCCGATAAGTCTGAACGACCCGTTCGGACTAAGTCCGTTTCTTAACTGGCTTGACGGAATTACGGGACATGATATTCTTGATCTGCTTGGAATGCTTCCGGGTATTGGATTTGTATTTGATGGAATCAACGCTGCTTGGTATGCCCAAGAGGGAGATTATTACAACGCAGCTTGCAGCCTTGTGTCAGCATTGCCAGGAGCGGGCGACGCATTAGGTGTGTTTGCGAAAACAGGAAAGTCATGTAAACTTGTAACTGCATTCCATAAAACAGGATCAGCAGGAAATCTTATGATTGGCTCATATGAATTGGGAAAAACGGCTGATAAATACATAAGTGGAGATGCAAGTTTCACCTGGGAAGAGATAAAGGGCGACTTATTTAAAGTTGCAATGACAGGAACGTCAATGTGGGGTTCTGCAAAGGACTTTGGCACTTCGTATTGCTTTGTTGTTGGTACACTTGTAACTACTGAGGACGGACAAGAACCGATTGAAGAAATCGAAGTTGGCGATAGGGTTCTTTCGGAGGACGAAACAACAGGTGAAGTAGCTGTTAAAACAGTAACCGAAACCTATATCAATGAAACAGACGAGCTTATCCATATTTGTGTAAATGGCGAAACAATTTCTGCTACGCCGACACACCCATTCTATGTTGATAAACTTGGTTGGACTTTAGCAAGAAGTCTCAGAGCCGGAGATGTTCTTGTACTTTCAAATGGCGAACTTGTTACAGTTGAATGGGTTCAGCACGAAATACTTGAATCACCTATCAAGGTTTATAACTTTGAGGTTGAGGATTTCCATACTTACTTTGTTGGTGAGTGTGGAGTGCTGGTACATAATGATTGTGATGATTTTGATACATGGCTAAGTAAAGGTGATTCCGATAATAGTGTATATTTTGGAAAGATCGACGGTGATTATAAATACACAGGAATAACTAAGCAGTCTAAGAAAGCAAGACTTCAACAGCACAATTACGCTCCCACATCAAAAAGTAAATCAAAGCATATGTCTAAAAATTTTGATGATCTTGATATACAAACAAGTGGATTAACTCGAAATCAAGCGAGAGCAATTGAACAATATTACATAGAAAATGGACCTAATGAATTAAATAAAATTAATAGTATTAGTAATAATCATAGGTATTATGATAAAGCAAATGAATGGGCTGAGAAATATATTGCTGATTATAATTTGCCGAGGTTTTAATTATGAAATATAATGATAATAATATTTTGCTAAAAGAATGGCATGAGAGATATAACAAACAAAATGAGCCTATAAAAAAAGAATTAGACAGATTGCATGACGATTTAGTTCAAGGCAAAAATCATAATTTTCAGTTGCTGAAAATAAAAAGGTCATATAAATATCCCGAAAAAGGTGACATATTTGTTTTCCAGCCACGGCAAAATATATTTTTTTATGGATTGGTTTTGAATGCCCATGTAAATAATATGCAGGGTGAAGATATGTATGTTGTTGCATTGTTCAGAAGTAAATCAAAAAGTGTTGATGAGCTTTCGTTTAAATTAGATTATTCTGAACTTTTGCTTGCGCCGCTTATGGTTGATAGGTTTTATTGGACAAAGGGACTATTTTATAATGTTAGTCATATTGACAATTTAGGAACGCCTCCAAGTTATGGCTTTTTCAAAATAGCACGCGTAAAACCATTTTGGAATGAATTTGACGAACCGCTTGAACAACGTCCCGAATATTTGTCATCTGGTGCTCAAACCTCTGTAGGCGTAGGATATAAAGTTAATAAGGAACTGATTATCAACAAGAAATTATTGGAGTTCGACGATTAGAAAAAATGGATGGTATTCTGATATACATAAAGGTTGTTGATACAATCTATTAAAAATTTAGGGCAGTAATTTAGTGAATTATTGCTCTAAATCACGATAAGAATGCAGTATATTGTAGGCACAGGAGCATTTTCAAAAGCCGGAAAATCATGCAGGCTTTTAACTGCATTCCATAAAACAGGATCAGCAGGAAATCTTATGATCGGCTCATATGAATTGGGAAAAACGGCTGATAAATACATAAGTGGAGATGCAAGTTTCACCTGGGAAGAGATAAAGGGCGACTTATTTAAAGTTGCAATGACAGGAACGTCAATGTGGGGTTCTGCAAAGGACTTTGGCACTTCGTATTGCTTTGTTGTTGGTACACTTGTAACTACTGAGGACGGACAAGAACCGATTGAAGAAATCGAAGTTGGCGATAGGGTTCTTTCGGAGGACGAAACAACAGGTGAAGTAGCTGTTAAAACAGTAACCGAAACCTATATCAATGAAACAGACGAGCTTATCCATATTTGTGTAAATGGCGAAACAATTTCTGCTACGCCGACACACCCATTCTATGTTGATAAACTTGGTTGGACTTTAGCACGTTCACTTCGTGCAGGCGATGTACTTGTTCTCAGCAATGGTGAACTTGTAACAGTTGAATGGGTTCAGCACGAGATTCTCGAATCACCTATCAAGGTTTATAACTTTGAAGTTGAGGATTTCCATACTTACTTTGTGGGCGAAAATGGCATTTTTGTTCATAATGGGTGTGGAAAATGGGAAGAAGTAAATGAAAGTATGAGTGAAAATTCTCGAACTTATCAAGAAAAGATTACTGGGAAATCTGGTAAGGCATGGGTTCAAAATGGAGTGAAATTTGATGGCTATAGAAATGGCACGTTAATAGAGGCTAAAGGCAATTATGATAATTTTGTGAATAAAGATGGTAAGTTTTATTCTTGGTTTAAAGGCAAGGACTCTTTATTGGATCAAGCTTCAAGGCAGACAATTGCTGCGGATGGTACTGCCATTGAATGGTATGTACAATCAGAAAAGAGTTATAATGCAATCTCAAATATTTTGCAAGGTTACGACAATATTGCCGTTATATTCAAGCCATAAGCGAGGGGAAAATGAACTATAATTTAAATTTTTATATTCCAATATCTAAAAATAATGATTTTCAAGTATTTGAAGTAGTTTGTGAAATGCTCGAATATGTTAAGCTGGAATATTCAGAAATATATCCACATTATTACACTGCTTGGTCTAAAAATAAGGCGGAAGAATACATTAATGTTCCAGAAAAACTTCAAAAACATTTTAAGTCGAAATATGCAGTATGCCTTTTTTCATCTCAAAATGAAGATGTTTCATGTGGTTATATTCTTAACAATATGTTTTTAATTAATGGGTATTTTGTTCTAAAAGTTGAATTACCGTCAAGCATTAACATGAGTGACAAGGAAAACATAAAAAAATATGATAAGTTGTTTAAAGAAATGATATTAAGAAGCCAACCTGATTACGCTTTTGTAAATACAGATGAGTTTAGATTAATATCAAAAGAAGTAAGAAGGGGAAAAAACAATTATGATTTCATATTTTGGAGAATTTATTGTTCTGATGATATAAACTCAAAGGCAATAGAGCTAATCAAAAACTCGAATATTGGCTATCTGGATAAATTTAACAATGGATATTATTATATGTTAAGTGAATTTGATATGGAGCATTTAACAGATGAAGAATTGAAGTTTTGGAAAGTGGGAAATGGCATTATTATTTAAATTTAAAATCAACAATAATATGTTTACTCATATTCTAGGGATGATATAACTTATTTTGTATACGTAACAGGGCTTATTGAACAAGAAAACGGCGAAACAATTTCTGCAACGCCATCACACCCATTCTATGTTGATAAACTTGGTTGGACTTTGGCGAGAAGTCTTAGAGCTGGAGATGTTCTTGTTCTCAGCAATGGTGAACTTGTAACAGTTGAATGGGTTCAGCACGAAATTCTTGAATCACCTATCAAGGTTTATAACTTTGAAGATGAGGAGTTCCATACTTACTTTGTGGGCGAAAATGGTATTTTTGTTCATAATGGGTGTGGGGATAATTCTTGGAATGATTATCAGAAAGAGCATGCTGGTGAAGGTAAGAACAGGTCAGAACTCGCAGCTGAATATAATGCAGCTAAACCTGTTAAATCTACTAATAATACAAACAAGGTTCATGCAAATTCACTTGATACTGGTTTACCAGCAGAGGGTTATACTCTTAGAAATAAGGACACAGGGGAAATATTAAAATATGGTGAAACCACCAGAGGGAAGCAAAGGTATACTCAAAAATATCTAGATAATAATAATGCTGTGTATGTTTCAGAAATTCGTGGAACCAAGAGAGAAATGCATTATTGGCAACATGAAAAGATAATTGATTATATGTATGTTGCAGACCAAAGGCCACCATTGAACAAATCAACATGGTAGGAGATGGTTCTATGAAATTATTTATTTCAGTCGAAGCTAGTAATTCTGCTGCTTTTATTATTAACGATATTAGGAAAATAATCGAAAATAAGGTGGGAAAAATTGAAGTATGTGATTATACAAATAATATTGAAAGTATTGGCATTATAATCAATTCTTGGAACCAGAGCGATTTAAATTTTGGACATGGCAAAGATAGAAAATACATAAATTACAAACAAAGATTTGCAGATATACGACTTAATATTCCTTATGATGAGTTTCTTTCGGCTGATAAACAAAAGCGTTTTGAAATGGTCAAGAAAAATATTTATGACTCTATAAGAGTGGTAGATGAACGCATTAATAAGAAAAAAGGTTGTAGTTTTGACGGAGAAAGATTGATAGCTGATATCGAAACAAAATTGAAAAATCTTGAATTATAGATTGTGTATTACAATCTGGTCTGCGGCTATGATTCAGTATTGTCTTTGGTAGTAGGTGTAGTGGAGTTTTCGTCAAGAGAGGAAAAGCATATAAAGTTGTAACTGTGTATTTTTTAGCGGCACAGCAGGATAACAAAAAATAATTAATTATTAAAACCGTAACCGAAACCTATATCAATGAGACAGACGAGCTTATTCATATTGGTGTAAATGGTGAGACTATTTCTGCAACACCGACACACCCATTCTATGTTGATAAACTTGGTTGGACTTTAGCTGGTTCATATACAAAAAAAGCAAAGCCCATAATGAACAGGCTTTGCTTTTTGCATATATAAGATGTTATTTCACCAAATAATGCAAGATAGTAGTATCTGTGCGGAAGTGGTGGAGTATGAACAAGCTCACATACATTGCTGCTACTCGATCGTAGACAATTGGCTTGCCTATTGATAATGCTGCTTCTCTGTTATATCCTCGAAGTCGATAAGGTTTGTCGAGATTCTCTTTGAGTTTTCTACCGCAACGTTTAAACTCGTCCTTGATTTTCTGAATGTATTCTGCACGCTTCGCAGGATCATTTTCCATTTCCTGCAAAACGGCATTATATGTAATCTGTGCGCACATAGCCCTGCAATAGTGGAGTCCATCTGGGACGCGTGCTTCTGCCTTTGTCAACAAGAAATCACTACCTTTCTCCTCTGCTTCTCTAATGTATTCTTTTAGCTTCGAAACTGCGACTATACCTTTCAATACAGTGCGATTATGCTTGCCACCCTTACCGATACTGAAAATGTGGACAGTTTGGCAGTCAATGAATTTTATATCATCGACTTTTAAGTGCCCAAGCTCACGGCGTCTTAAACCTGTGGTCAATCCAACATCACGAGTTGTTTCACCCGTTTCAGTATTGTATTTTGTCGGATCATTCTTTAAATGAGCTCCGTGGCGTGGAGGGTGTCTAAATTCAATTGTCCTTCTTCCGAAAACTTTACAAAGTGCAGAAAGATCAGTGTTGAGAGTATCAGCTGATAACCCCCTTGCTTCTCGTACATCAATGTACTCCTGTATATATTTTTCAGCCTCGAACATTGTTAGGTGACTTGTCTGAAATTTTGCAGCAAGATATTTACAAAATCGTTTTATTACTTTAAGATATCTATTAAAGCTGCTTTCTGTAAATATTCTCCATTTATAGATAACTATTTCATCTAAAAACTTTTTAATTTCTTCATCTGAGAAACCTTTGTGTTTTAAATTCTTAATATTGGCTTTCCTGATACTATTTTTGATTTTTAGTTTATGTTTCTTTGTACCAAAAAAACGCATTCCAGTTAGCCTAATTGTTAAAACATACTGCAACGTGTTGTTACCAATTTCTACTTCTACATTTTTACTGTCGATAATTTTATTTACTATTTTGAATTTGCTCATCGTGATACTCCTTTTTATGATCCTTGCTTTGTGTGTGGGATAAGCGTTGTACACTATAAAGGCGCTATTTAGCAGCACCAAAGGCCAGTGAATCGGATAATAGTCCGACCACCAAATGAAGACGCATGTCTTTCGAAAGACATACTCAGTGGGCACCTTTATATTGTCAGGCAGATTGAGATTCTGCCTTGGGATTGGCCTCCATATGGACTGACCCTGCTTTTCAGTAGAGCCAGGTTAGGCCTTTGGGTTTCCTTGAAAATCCCGGTTACTTATTTTTAATAAGTAGATTTGCACAATGCATAATAACCATTTAGGGTATTTCTTTATTACATAAATTTTTACGATGAATTAAATAATTTCCTTTTTGCCTTTTTGTCTTTTCAGATTTAGGCTTTTTGGCTAAAATGTAGTATTTTTTTGACAAAATAAGAGCCCACATTCTTTTTTTTACGAATGTGAGCTCTCTAATTTTTGATACAAAAAAAGAGCATCTAAATTACTTAGAAACTCTAAACTTATACTTCTTTTAACAATTTTATCTTATCATATTTCTGTTCAAAAGTCAATGCCTTTTATCAAAAAAATAAAATTATATTTGAAGTTTATGCATTTCCAACAATGAATAATAAGCATATTTGGATATAATGTATAAACTGATTGGCGGAAAATATCAACTATCTAAGTTGAACACTCATTATATAATAAGAAAGACAGCGAATTTCACGATTGATAGTATCTTTGTTATAGGCTTGAATAAGTAAAGATACCGAGTAACTTATTATTCTATTTTATTATGAGCAGTATAAGAAAAGAGATAGATATAACATATAAGTCAATTACATCTTTTTTATCTTGCAGCTAATTATAGGTGCTTTGTCAATAAAAAAGTGAGCCAGTTATGATAAAAAATAATGAAACACTAACACCTTTGTGCAATCCGCTGATTTTATCTTTAAAACTATTTGAGCTATTGCTTTTTTAGAGCGAATGTGATATGGAAAAGAAACAACTATTATTTGAGTTAAAACGATATATCTTCTTCCTTTGTAATATAAGTGAAGTGGTGCTTTCTTCTTATATATTATAATGAGTAGCTTATTCTTCTTATTTTATCTTATAACAAGAATAAGTAAACATACTGAGTATATATGCTAAAATAAAACTGAACCACTTATCCTTATTTCTTATTTATTGCTTACTTATTATAGCTTTATGTTTATATAAATGAAAATTTGTTGTTTTCAAATGCATTATCTTTAAAACTTCTTGAGCTATTGCTTTTTTTAGAGCGAATGTGATATGGAAAAGAAACAACTATTATTTGCGTTAAAACGATATATCTTCTTTATTTTGAATATATAATATGTCATTTATTTTCTTATCTTATAAGTTGAACAAATATATCAAGTAATACAATTTTATTTATAATTATAAACAGTGTTATGGTGATCTGTCGTGGTGCTGCTTGTATCTTTTTCTGGGTACCTTTCGTTGATAAATATATATGCTTTCTTTTTTTTGCTATGTCAAAAAGCATTTGCAAGAATTCTTGGCTATCTTCAAATATCACTTTTTGCGCCTTTTTAATTAATTCTCTTTTTGTTATATTCCAGAAATCTGTATACTTTAAGGAATGTGTATTATACAAAAGTGCAACTGTCCAAATTTGTTCGCTTTTAAATTTGACAGATCGTTTTGATGTGTGATACAATATATTTGGCAAATAAATGTCAAAATGTAATCAAGTAAACATTTTATAAAGAAAGGGGTTTTTGAATGAACAATTATTGTTTAACAATGTGGGCAGAAGAACCGATAAGATGCAGTGAATGTGGAAAAGATATTGGGTGGGAAAGAGTAAGTATTGAACAAACACCTGTAAAGATCGTTCCTGAGTTACTGCGGTGAGATATTGGTATAAAAGAGGGCGAAACCACCGAGATAACTTTAAGTAACCAAGAGATAGACGATATCCGAATATATTTTGAGGAACAACGCTCTTGGCATACTTTTGATATATATAGAATGTATGATTATAAAATGACACACCCTGGCAGCAGGATAAGAGCAAGGGTAACGTCTGTAAAAATGGAACTTGTCGAAAGACCAGACTTTGATAGGATACACAAGAGCATTTTAGTTATATGTTCAATATTAGGTATCTTATTTGTGGCATTAAAAGCAGAACGAATTTGTTTTATTTTGTCAGTTTGTTAAGTTGACAAGGTGTAAAATAGGTGATATAATAAAATTGTAAAATAAGGCAGCTTTTGTACTCGCTTTACTTTTAATTGCAATATGTGTTTTAATTTGTATTTAAGCGAGTGATACATAAGGAGGATATAATGATGGATATGAAGGCTATATCACCAATAGATTTTGAAAAATTAACACAAACCGTTCTTAACTCAATGGGCCTTGTTGCAGAACTTACAAAAAAAACGGGAGACGGAGGAATTGATATCATTGCCTACAATAAACAACCTGTGATTGGCGGTAAATATATAATTCAATGCAAACGTTACAATGGTAGTGTGGGTGAACCAATTATCCGTGATTTATACGGAGTTGTTTGTTCCGAACGTGCAAATAAAGGAATTTTAATTACAACAGGAACTTTTACTCAAAGTGCTAAAAAATTTGCGTTAGATAAACAAATAGAACTTATTGATGGTCATGATTTTGAACAGCTATTATTATCAAATGATATTGATGGTTTAAAAACAAGTGATTCCCTAGATTGGACAAGTTTTGCAAAAGAATATGAAATTTTAAATAATGAAATAAGAAATGATAGCGATAATTACAAATTAAGGGAGAAGCTGATAGGATATTATTTTACGGAAATTTTTACTTTACCGCATGTCAATAAAAAGGTGACAACAGAACAATTTCATGTATTGGTTAATAAATGTATAGATGAGATATTGTATTTTGGAAAATATAAATCTTTAGATTGCAATTATTATATGAATTTTAACCTAAGTGAATTATATATATTAAAAGGGGATTTGTGTTCTGCATTTAAGTGCTTAAGTAACATAATTACAATACTTGACACTAAAGGGCTTGATTATTGGTGTCAAGAGTCAGCAAACAATGATTCTCTGAGACCAACGTTATCAATTTTAGCACCAATTTTTAATTACTTGCAAATATGTAACATTTTAAAACTCAACATGAAATTTGAGGGCGTATTTGAAAAAGGTAATAATCTATTTAAACTTAGACTTCAACAATTAGACGAATTAATTAATGATGACTCTCTTGATTGGGCTGATCCTGAGGAGAATATTGAAGATATACTTGAATTTATGGAGGAAGAAAAGCTAAAATATGAGTATGAAAAAGAGTCATTGTTATCTATGAAACGTGTTTCATTTTTTTATCTATTGCCCCGTAATATTACAATGTATAATCCACAAATAGTAGAAATTAGTGGTGCTAATTATGTAGATCCATTTGGTTGTGATGATAATGAAATTTTATTATCACAAATTGCACAAGATAATGAAATCCCTTTTGGAATAGATTCATTTCCTCATTGGGGAAATACAAATTTTGCAGAAATAATAAGAAAGGCAAATGTCCTGTTGGGATAATTAAGTTGTTTGTTATACTGAATCTCAAAATTTTACGTGCTTTGCAGGCTAAAGGTGAGAATGAAATCCACCGCCCCACAAATTTTAACTATTTAGCAAAATATCAAACCATAGCAAAAATAAGAACAAATTCGTAAAGTATATCTAATAGTATTGTATTTTATACCATCTTGTAGTATAATGTACATATGACAAAAGCCGTAAACTAACTAAAAACAGGACGAATATATGAAGAAAATACTTATTACTATTTGTGTGGCAGTGGGCGTATATTTTGCATTTAGCAATACAATTGATGAATTTCTGTATCCAGAGAAAAGACCAGGATTGAATACATACGACACATACACCACCACAACACAGCAGACCACTACCGCAGTTACTCAGCAAACACCCATAGTCACTGATGAGGACGGATATGAGCCTCGTGACGACCGAAAGCCTGACTATGTTCAGCCTGCAGACCCCACATGGTCGAAAAGGACTTTTAACTGGACGAGCTATGACAAACGATATACCTTTGAAATATCAATGAATATTCAGGACGATATGTATGAATATTATCATAGTCTTTTGAGATACTCATATGTGAAAGATTATCATAACTATGTAAGTGACGACAATAATCATAAGCTTGTAAAACAGCTTGCAGATGAAATAAAAAGCCTTTGCGACCAATGCGGTTATGGCGAATCTGAGACTATAAGAGAAACTGCAAATTTCGTGCAGAGCATAGAGTATGTTGACGATATGACCTCAACGGGATATACTGATTTTCCAAAATATCCTCTGGAAACGCTTTATGACCAGTGCGGAGATTGTGAGGACTCGTCCATACTTTTGGGAGCTTTGCTCAAAGAGCTTGGCTATGGCTGCATTTTTATTGAGCTTCCTGAACACGTTGCAATAGGAGTAAAGGCGACAGACGATGCCCCCGGCACGTACTATGATTACAATGGAAGCCATTATCTTTACATAGAAACTACCAATTCCGGCTGGGATATCGGAACGCTTCCTGATGATTTCAACGAGGAAAAGGCTAAGATATATGATGTGTGGTAAAATTTCAAAAGCCCACAGATGCGATCAATGTGATCGGGTCTGTGGGCTTTTTTATTATATTGTACATCAGAGATTTATCTAATTACAAAATAGAAATCTTTTGTCTGTTATTTTCTATCCTTAAAGAAATCCGCCCATTGGGGATTTTCTTTATCAAAAATCTGTTTCTGCTCTTTTGTTAATTTATAAGGATAATCATGGAACATATTAAATTCAGTGGTTTTGTCAAAGCTAAATATCCACACTCCGATAACTGTAGGGTCATCTTTCCACCAAAT
>CAJJTI010000048.1 GCA_905194705.1 uncultured Solobacterium sp.
ATCTTATATTCATGATAAAGATGCGCAAAAAATAATATTGCAAGTCCTACAGCACTGTAACATGCAGTCCATTTAGTTGCTATACCGAGTCCCATACTGATACCGCATCTTGCTAGAAGCGAGAAACGATATTTTGTTGCAGTGTCATAGAAATGTGTATTAACATAGCGAATCATGTAATAGAACATCAAGATGATAAAAAATACACTGAATGGTTCTAAAGTTGCAATTCTAGATGTAGTTAAATGCATAAATTCTACATCTAATAAAATTGTTCCAAGTATTGCACTGTTACGACGATGAAAGAGCTCTTTTATTAACATATAGAATAAAGGAACAAGTAATATACCAAATATTGCTCCAGGTAATCGCCACGCAAGAGGATTATTACCAAGTAATTTAATGCTTAAAGCAATCAAACTTGTACCTAATAGTGGATGAACACTTGCATACATATATTGTCCATCAGCAATCTCATTTGCATTTCTTGGATGATATACTTCATCAAAATAGCTTTGATCCAAATATGTAGGATGAAGTACTACTTTATCCTGTTCATCTATAAGTAATGTTGCAGGATAGCTTGATTCATTAAAGTTATCTTCATAAATAGATACAGGTAATAAATAGTCAGCATCTTTTTTCTTGAAGGCAATTTCTGTTAAAGTGTCATTTTGATTTGTACATTCTAATTTGATATAGCGATAATTATAATCTCCTTTTGTGATTTTATAGGAATAAATACTACCATCTGTATAGTTGACAATGTTATCCCATACAGTTAAGTCATTACTGCCAGAAATAGATATGTCTTGAATCCCAAGTTGGTAAGTATTTGGATTACTGTTGTTGTCGCCTTCACAATAGAAAGCAATAACTTCATCAAAATCAGTTTCATTAGTTAATTCAAATATAATTTGTTGTTCATTACTTGAAGGTTGCCATGTTGTAACAGGCATTTTTGTGTGACCTAAATCATATAAAGATACGACAGCATAAATACCTGTAAGAAGTAATATCCAAAAGAGATCTTTTTTAGTATATGCAGTTCTACTTGAGGCAGGTACATACTCTACTATATCTACTTGTGGTCTTTTATAAGTGAAAGGTGGTAATAACTTTTTAAGTAATAAACAAAACAAAAAAACAATGAATATAAGAACTAATATTGATAAAAGAGATTCATTTTTAAACAAAGAATAACTAATTAAATTCATAAAATTTACCCAGAAAGTATTATATCAGTTTGTAAGAAAGAATGACTTAGAAATGTTTAGCACTCATATTGACAGAGTGATAAAACATAGCTATACTAATTATGTTAGCAAAGTTAGGTTATGAGTGCTAACGGGAGGTATAAAAATGTTAAAACCTTTACACGATTACGTGGTATTAGAAAAATGCAAAGAAGAAGTAAAAACAAAGAGTGGAATTATTCTTACAACTGGTGAAGCAAAAGATGCTCCTAGCATGGGAGTTGTAGTAGCAGTAGGTCCAGGAAAAATGGAAGATGGAAAATTGGTTCCTATTGGACTAGAAAAAGATGAAAAAGTTATTTATAAGAAATATTCCGGAACAGAAGTTTCTATTGATAAGAAAGATTATTTATTAATCAGTGCTGCAGATATTTTGGCAGTAGTTGAAAAATAACGAAGGAGATATTTGGTATGGCTAAACAAATTCAATATTCAAAAGATGCTCGTCAAAAGATGCTTGACGGTGTTAATCAATTAGCAAATGCAGTTAAAGTTACATTAGGTCCTAAAGGAAGAAATGTAGTACTTGAAAAGAGTTATGGTTCACCACTTATCACTAATGATGGTGTTACTATTGCTAAAGAAATCGAACTTGAAGACAAGTTTGAAAATATGGGTGCAAAACTAGTTTATGAGGTAGCTAATAATACAAATGAATTAGCAGGTGATGGTACAACTACTGCTACAGTTTTGGCTCAAGCTATGATTACTAATGGATTAAAGGCAGTAGATAAAGGCAGCAACCCAGTTCTAATGCGTGAAGGTATTGAAAAAGCAGCTCATGCAGTAGCAGATGCTTTATTAAATAATTCTAAACAAATTAGTACCAGTGATGATATTCGTAATATCGCTACAGTATCAAGTGGTTCTGAAGAAATCGGTAAGATTATCGCTGATGCCATGGATAAAGTAGGTAAAGATGGTGTAATTAACGTTGATGAATCTAAGAGTTTTGAAACAACATTAGAAATGGCAGAAGGTATGCAATATGATAAGGGCTACGTTTCTCCATATATGGTAAGTGACCGTGACAAGATGGAAGTTACACTAGAAAATCCACTAATTATGGTTACAGACCAGAAGATTAATACAATTCAAGATATCTTACCAGTACTTGAAGAAGTAGTTAAAGCAAATAGAGCATTATTAATTATCGCAGATGACTATGATAATGAAGTGATGAGTACATTAATTATCAACAAGTTAAGAGGTACATTTAATGTTGTAGCTACTAAAGCTCCAGGCTTTGGTGACAATGCTAAAAATATGTTAGGTGATATCGCTACTTTTACAGGTGCTAATTTCTTTGCTAAAGATTTAAGTGCCAACCTAAGTGAAATGACAGTAAATGATTTAGGTGGTGCTAAAAAAGTTGTAGTAGGTAAAGACAAGACAACAATTATCGGTGGTAAAGGTGATAAAGACGCTGTAGCAGAAAGAGTTAGTGAAATTCGTGGTGCTATTGAAAACACAACAAGTGACTATGACAAGAAGAAGTTATTAGAACGTCTTGGTAAGTTAACTAATGGTATCGCTGTGATTAAAGTTGGTGCTACAACAGAAACAGAACTTAAAGATAAGAAACTTCGTATTGAAGATGCATTAAATGCAACTAAGGCAGCTGTCGCTGAAGGTATCGTTACTGGTGGAGGACTTGCACTAGTAGATGCGTATAAGGATGTTAAGGGTACATTAAAGAGTGATATTACTGATGTTCAAAAGGGTATGAATGTTGTACTTGATGCCTTAAAAGAACCAATCATGCAAATTGCTGAAAATGCTGGATTTGATGGTAATGAAATCTATGCAACACAATTAGAACAAGAAAAGAATGTCGGTTTCGATGCTAAGAATGGCGTTTGGGTTAATATGTTTGATAAAGGTATTGTTGATCCAACTAAGGTTACTCGTTCTGCATTGTTGAACGCTGCAAGCATTTCAGGCTTATTCATTACAACTGAAGCAGCTGTTGCTGAACTTCCTGAAAAAACACCAGCTCCTGCTCCACAAATGCCTGAATATTAATCATTAAATAAAGATTTAGATTAGGTTTGGTAAAACGCCAAACCTTTTTTCTTTTTTTAGTAAAATATTTGGATTTATTCACAAAAGATATCGAACTTAATTTATTTTGTGTATACTTATAACGTTAAGTAAGCGCATACACGTGCAAAATGAAAGGGTAAAATTGTGAATAAAGAATCGTTAAATGAATTATTAGCTTCAACACAATTAGATGAAGCTATTGCAAATTTAATCTGTGACAATGAAGTTAGTAGTGAGAAAAAACGTTATGTAGAACTATTAAACAAAGCAACAGATTTATATGGGGATGGCGATTATCATATCGTTTCTGCTCCAGGTAGAACAGAAGTAGGTGGTAACCATACAGACCATAATAAAGGTTGTGTTGTGGCAGCAAGTGTCAATTTGGATAGTGTTGCGGTAGTTAAAAGTAATAACAGCAGTGTAGTTAATTTCATGAGTGAAGGCTTTGAGATTAAACCAGTTGATTTAAGTGATTTATCAGTAAAAAAAGATGAAGTAAATCGTACGGAAAGCTTAATTAGAGGAATTGCGGCACGATTTGTTCAATTAGGCTATAAAGTATCTGGTTTTGATGCAGCTTCAAATTCTAAAGTTTTACCAGGCTCTGGTATCAGTAGCAGTGCAAGTTTTGAAGTGTTAGTTGGTGAAATATTCAATCATCTATTCAATGAAGGAAAAATAAATGCGATTGAGATTGCCCAAATTGCCCAATATGCCGAAAATGAATATTTTGGTAAACCATGTGGCTTAATGGATCAAATGGCAATCAGTGTTGGTGGTTTTACAGCCATTGATTTTGCTGATCCAACTCAACCAATTGTAGAAAAAGTAGATTTTGATTTTAAGAAAGCTGGTTATTATCTTGTTATTACAAATACAAAGGGAGATCATGCAGATTTATCAGGAGAATATGGTGCTATTCCTTTTGAAATGAAATCAGTAGCGAGAGAATTAGGTCATGAAGTATTACGTGAATGCGATTTAAATGACTTAATGCAAAATATTACTAGTATTCGTAGTACATTACAAAATGACAGAAGTTTACTACGTGCTATTCACTTCTTTAGAGAAAATGAACGTGCTAAAGAATTAAAAGTTGCTTTAGAAAATAAGGATATGGATAAAGTACTATCTTTAATTCGTCAAAGTGGACAGTCTTCTTACATGTATTTACAAAATGTGACTGTACCGGGAAGTGTTAAATCTCAAAATTTAGCATTAGCTTTAGCATTAAGTGATGTTTATTTGAATGGTGAGGGTGCTTTTAGAGTCCATGGCGGTGGCTTTGAAGGTACAATCCAGGCATTTGTTCCAACACATTTATTAGATGGATATATTCAATTAATGCAATCTGTATTTGGAGAAGATGCAACACATTTAATGGCAATTAGAAGTATTGGTGGAACGCAAATAATATAGATAAAAATCCACCTTGAAAAGAACCCCTAAGTTTGTCCAACTTTAGGGGTTCACTTCAATATAGCTGATATTTTTGTTTATTTAATATATTTTTTAAATATTGCAAAGTCTCTATTAGGGATATCTTCAGCAACACATTCAACATTTGTGACTGGATTTTTAAATGTGATTTTATTTGCCCATAAGCACATATATTTAAAGTCCAAAGAAGGAATACCATAGAGTGGATCATTAACAATAGGGTGATTAGATGAACTCATATGCACACGGATTTGGTGTGTTCTACCTGTTTCTAATTCACATTCCATTAATAAGTAATCATCTTTGCGAGCAAGGCACTTTGCTTTAGTAGAAGCACTTAGACCAGTTTTAGAGAGTCTATATTTACCATTAACGTGTCTGTCTCTACCGATAGGCTCATTCCAGTTGAATCTCTGGTTGATTTTTGCTTTACCAGTACAGATTGCTAAATAATGACGATGAATGGATTTTTCTGCTAACATCTTGTCAAAATAGGCTTGGAAAAATGGTATTTTTACAAATAATACAAGTCCTGTAGTGTCTTCATCTAAACGATGAATATAGCGAACAGGAGCACAGATATTATGATTGATTTGATATCTTGCGGCTTGTTTTGCTAAACATTCCTTGTTGCCATGAATAATGATACCAGGTTCTTTATGTACGACATATACAAAGTCATCTTCATATACAACTTTACATTCTTTATCGCTTGGTTCATAATCGACCTTTTCATAAGGTAATGAAATAGTAATGATATCTTTGGTATGTAATACTTCATTTTCATTTTCTGGTTTTTTCTTGTTGATTAAAATTTTATTTTCGTGAAGTAATAAATATCTATTTTTCTTTGATTGAACATAATAATCGAAAAAATCAGCAAGTGTTTTATCATTAAATGTTTCATCAAGATGAATATCTATTTTTCCGTGTTTCAATTGATATTTCATTTCGTTAAGACCGTCAAACTTTCTACATGTGGTGTATTAGGGAATAAGTCAAAAGGAATAACTGTACGAACTTGATAGTATTGTTTTAATACTTTTAAATTCTTTCCTAATGTACTTGGATTACAGGAGATATAAATAAGTTTCTTAGGTGGATTTTGTAGAATTGTTTCTAAAAATGCGTCATCTATGCCACTTCTTGGTGGATCAACTAATAATGTATCAACTGTATGATTTTGAGATATTTTCTTATAACTTTTACCAGCATCATCACAAATAAATCTGATATGCTCATCAAAGTGATTCTTTTTCGCATTTTCATTTGCATTAATAATAGCTTGAGGAATAGACTCAATACCAATAATTGATTTCGCTTTTTTATGAGCTAGTAAACTCATTGCCCCAACTCCACAATATCCTTCTACTAATAAATCACAAGGATCTATTTTATCTACTGCTAGATGATATAGAGCAATAGCTTGACCTACATTTAGCTGGAAAAAGGATTCGCTGGATAATTGTAATTCGATATCATCAATGCGTACTGTAATATATGGATTACCGGCAAGAACACGAGTTTCTTTACCAAATATAGCAGTATTCTTTTTATTTGTATTGATACTTTGAGAAATAGTTTCTAAACCCTCAATTTTCATTAAGTCATTAATTAATTCTTCACTGAATTTATTAGTTCCAGTAACTAGAGTACAACCACCATGATTTTGAATACTGCGTATAACTAGATAACGAATACCTTTTCTTGTTTTAGGATTATATGCAGTTAAGTGATATTTATTTAAAACATCCAAGATACTTGTTCTTAAGAATTCAACTTCTTTTGTATGAGCTTTACAGCTTTTAATTTCTACAAATATATTTGAGTTAGGTTTATACATGCCAGTTACAAGCTTTCCATTTTTTTCTTGTATTGGTAATTTGCAGGCAGAACGATATTCTAATGCATGTTTAGATTCATGCATGTCACGTACTAAATTTTCTCTTACATGACCATATTTCCATAAAGCTTCTACTAATAATTGTCTTTTGTAATAGGATTGAGCTTTTTCGTTCATATGCATTAGAGAACAACCACCACAGTCTTTTTGATAAGGACATTGTGGTTCTACTCGATCATTGCTTTTTTTGATGATTTTATTGATTTTCGCTTTTGTGTAAGTCATTGTTTTGCTTGTTAAAGTAATGTCAACAACTTCTGTTGGTAATGCGCCATCAATAAATACTGGTTTTGAGTCTAAATAGGCAATTCCTTCGCCATTTATACCTAATTTTTGAACTGTTAATTTCATTTTAAAAATACCAAATTCTTATCTTCTACAAAATTATCCATGCTGTAAATAAAGTAAACATCTGTATTTTCATCAATTAATTCAGAAACTGAATCGTGATAATATCGTGGATCGAATACTTCAATCTGCTCATATTCACTAATTAAATAAGGTATTAGAATATGGGCGTAGGAATCTTGTATGATAATTGCCTTTCTGTTATTTGAAACGGATGTTTGAATAGAAACATGTGCATGGTTTCCATCAAGATAATACATGTATTTATCTTTTTCGTTAAGACGTTTTTCACTGAATACAGAAGAAATTGTTTCTGTACCATCATATGTTGTTTCTATTTCTATTATCAGGTTTAATTTCTACTATTTTATCTGGTTCAACCCAGAAAGCACCTGAACGAGAATACATTGTACCAAAGAATGAGTCACTCTTTTCAATATAAGAGAATGTTTCTGGTTCTTTTTGAAGTACTTGTTTGCATATTTCTTCATAGGCAATATATGCACCTGATTCATTCCAGTGATGATCTGTACGATAATATAAATCATCATGATTTTCTAATGAAGCATAAATATCAATATAGTTTTGATTCACTAATTCATTTTTTAAAAATTCAGATAATTCTTTTTGGTTGACATTGTATGAACCGCTAGGTAAGTCTTTACTATCAATAGAACAAGCAGTAGGCACAATGAGTATATTTGCTTTAATGTGATTATTTTCAGCAAATTCATTAATAATTGATACATTCTGCTTGATTGAACGCATATCATAGGACATAAAGCTGCGGATCAGTTTATCATCTTTACCAAAGTAGACATTGTTATTTTCGATACAGGTACATAACTTTTTAAAAGCTGCTTTTAATTCAATCCAGCTGTCTCTTTGAACAAACTGATCAGAAAAATAAGTTTCAAACAAATCATCATAATTACCAGTAAATACTGTATGAATATTAGTTTCTGGTAAAGAGGAGAGTGTTCTATTTTCATTTTCTGAATACTCTTTTGTAGGTGTAATTACATTCCACAAAGAAAATATACCAATAAACAAGATGAAGATTAAAATCGTTATTTTTTGAATTACATTGTTTTTCATAATTTTTAGAACCTGAAATATAAGAATGGATTGTATGAAGCATCCACAATAAATGATGTACAAATAAATAGTAGTAATAATACACAAACAGGAACAAAGTATTCATGTTTAGTAATGAAGTTAAACTTTGTTTTTGCAATAGGGGTACAAGCAATAAAACAAATCATAAATAATAAAGCGTTATCCCTTAAGAAATAAATTGCATAGCCATTTATGAATTTTGCACCACCAAATAACAGTGATAAGTAATGAAGCCCTTTAGATAAATTGGTAAAAGCAAATAGAACCCAGGCAATTAAGACAATAACGATTGTATATAAATGCTTGAAGAAATCAGGTAGTTTATCTAAATATTTCTTAAAGAATAGTTTTTCAAATAGTAATACGATTCCATAGAATAATCCCCAAAGAATAAAGTTCCATGATGCTCCATGCCATAAACCAGTAAGTAGCCAGACAATTAAGATATTGATAATTTGTCTTTTCTTGCCTTTACGATTACCACCAAGAGGAATATAGACATAATCTCTAAACCAGTATGACAAGGTCATATGCCATCTTCTCCAGAAATCAGTAATACTTTTGGCAATATATGGATAATTGAAATTCTCAGGAAATTCAAAGCCTAACATCTTCCCTAAACCAATTGCCATATCAGAATAGCCACTGAAATCAAAATAGATTTGAAAAGCATAAGCGATAATACCAATCCAGGCTGAAACAACAGATTGATTAGAAATGGTTAATCTTGATATTTCTTCAAATACTTTACCGGTATTATTCGCTAAAAGAACTTTTTTGCTTAAACCGATAATAAAGCGTTGTATACCTTCATAGAAACGTGTTTCGGTAACAGGATGATTGTTAAGTTGCTTTTCGATATCTACATAGCGAACAATAGGACCGGCAATAAGCTGTGGAAACATACTGACATAGGCCCCAAAGTTAATTAAGCTATTTTGAATATGTGTTTCTTTACGATATAAATCAATAGGATATGACATTGTCTGGAACGTATAGAAACTGATACCGATAGGTAAACTTACACCAACTGGTTTAATGAAGGGGATAAATCCAGCTAAGAAATCCCAGTATTTAAAGAAACCTAATAGGCTTAGATTAAATACAATACATAGTATTAGCCATGTTTTTGCTTTAGCTTTGTTTGTATCTCTATATTTATTGATAGGAAAAGCAAATATCCAGTTAACAACAATTGAAGCAATCATGATAAAGATATAGATTGGCTCACCCCAGCCATAAAAAAACAAGCTGACAAGTAATAATATAAAATTCCGGTATTTTAGTGGTGAAATAAAATAGACAAGCATTACTACCGGTAAATAAGCAAATAAAAAAGTTAAACTGCTAAAAACCATGGATTCTCCTTTTTTTCTAGTCCAATTATAACAAATATTATAATGATACATGCTAAAATATCTAACGCGAGGTAACTTATGAAAAGTGATAGAAAATTTCCCTGGGTAACAATTACCAAGAAACAAGAAAAAACTGTAAGAATTGGTCATCCATGGGTTTATGAAGATGAAATTGAAGAAACAAGTATTAGCGAAATAGAGAATGGTTCACTAGTAGATGTACTGTCTTTAAAGAAACAATACTTAGGTACAGGTATATACAGTGCTAACAGTAAAATCAAGATACGTATATTAGACAAAAATGCTAATGAAACATTTAATGATGATTTCTTTTTGCGCAGGGTAAGATATGCATTAGCTTATCGTGAGAAGGTAATGAGAGAAGATTTTCATTCATGTCGCCTTATTCATGGCGAAGCTGATGGTTTACCTGGAGTGACAGTAGATTTATATGAAAATGTACTTGTGACAGAAATCCTGTCTTATGGAATGGAGAAAAGAAAAGAAGTTCTATACAAAGCATTAGTACAGGTATTAGCTGAAATGAATGTTCATATCATTGGTATATATGAAAGAAATGAAGGCGCATTACGCATAAAAGAAGGACTGCCTTTAGAAAAAGGCTGGTATAAGATGGAAGGACTGCAAAGTGATCTTAGTCCTGTATTTTCTATTTATGAAAATGATATTCAATATGAAATTGATGTAGAAAATGGACAGAAGACAGGCTTCTTCTTGGATCAGAAATTTAACCGCAGAGTCATACGCAATGTATCAAAAGATGCTGAAGTATTAGAATGTTGTACACATATTGGATCTTTTGCATTAAATGCTATTAAAGGTGGAGCAAAGCACGTTACGGCAATGGATGTATCGGAATCTGCTTTAAATAGTGCGAAAAGAAATGCAGAACTCAATAATATGCAGGATAAAGTAGATTTTGTTTGTGCAGATATCTTCGAGTTATTACCAGATTATATTAACAAGCATAAGAAATATGATGCTGTATTTATTGATCCTCCTGCATTTACAAAGAGTAGAAAGACTTTTCAGAATGCTAAAAATGGCTATACCAAAATCAATGCACAGGCAATGAGACTTGTTAAAAAGAGTGGTTATTTTGCGACAAGTTCATGCTCGCATTTTATGCCGATGACAGAATTTAAGAAGATGTTACTAGATGCAGCCATAGAAGCAAATGTCAATATTCGTATAATCGAAGAGAGACATGCGGCCTATGATCATCCAGTATTATTAGCAGTACCGGAAACAGATTACTTGAAATTCATTCTTATACAAGTGATTTAAATAACAAACAGTAAAAAACTAGCTTATAATGGGCGTTTTCACACATCTAACACTACTAAAAAAGTGGTATAATTATTATGTAGGTTTAGAAAAGAGGTGTGAAAATGTATAAAGTAGATGACGTAGTCGTTTTTCGTCGTAATGTATGTAGAGTAGTTGGTAGAGAAATCAGTGATATGACAGGCGAGGATTGCTATGTCCTCGAACCATATCATCGGGTTGAAGGATCTATGGTCATGAAAGTTCCTGTATCAAATAAAGCAGGACATTTACGTGATGTCATGAGTAAAGATGAAATAGATGCTTTAATTGAAAGATTTTCTAAAATACCTGCTTTAGCAGATAAACCTGCTAACATGAAAAGTCAGTATGTAACGCTTTTAAAAGGAAATAAAGTTGATGATTTATTATGTATTATGAAGACTTCCTTTTTACGTAATCAGGCAAGAAGAATGAATAATAAAAAAGTTGCGGCGATTGATGGTGAATATTTAATGAAAGCAGAGAAATATTTATTTAATGAAATGTCTGTCGCTTTAAAAATACCATATGAAGAGAGTAAAGAATATTTCATGAATGGAATAAATAAAATGTGAGTGGGGGAAGTATATCAACTTTATGATATACTTTTTCTTTGTATGGATAACAGTTTAAAGAAGAATTTAAGTTGGAATACGATAGGAATGATTTTATATAATCTTGCTATATGGGTATTCAGTGTACTGATATTACGTATTACAGGGGCTAAAGAAAGCGGCTATTATGCAATTGCAAGTTCTCTTGGAAATACTTTCTATGCTATCAGTTTATGGGGTATGCGATCATTTATTGTATCTGATCAAAAAAATCGTTATACCTATAAAGAATATGTTATTACAAGAATAGTTGCGGTTATTTTATCAATTGCAATTATGTTTGTAACAGCTACTATTTCTAGTTATTCATTAGAAATTGTTAGAGTTCTTATTGCATATAGCATGTTTAAATTTGCTGAAGCATTAATTGAACTATGTGACTCTCTTGCTCAACAGAAGATGGTCATGGATATCAATGCTAAATCTATGGTTATTCGGGGTGTTTTATATATTATTCTTTTTTATCTTTCTTTAGTGATTACTAAAGAGTCATATATTGCTTTTAGTGTAATTACGATATGTTCT
>CAJJTI010000049.1 GCA_905194705.1 uncultured Solobacterium sp.
TAATAGTCTCTTCATTTCTCTTCCCCCATTCTTACAAAGATAGTAATTTCTCAAAATAATTATTGTCAATAAATTTCATAGTATTTTCTTGATGATATAAACATTTGCAATTATAAAAAAAGCGAATATTACATCATGTGCAATACTCACTTCTGCTTGTTCATTTCATCAAATTGTTTTAAATGTTCTCTAGATAATTTCTCGTATTTAGCAGCATTTTCTTTATCATTTTTATTCTTATACATTAAAGAAATAAGAAATTCATTAACGCCTCTATTTTGTGAATCAATATATTCTAGTTCATCCAGCATTTCATCTAAATACTTATAGCCTTTTTCAACATAAATATCATAAGATTTATCTATTTCATTGATAATTCTATCATTCTTTAATTCATGAATCTTATCATGCCAGATTCCACATTTTTTATAACTTTTAACAGATAAGTAATAATTATATGCTTGTGTATATATTTTTTCTTTATCTGTTTCAGACAATTTAACTTTTTGTAGTTTCTCTAATAATTTATCAATTTCATTAACATCATTTCTAATCATTGCTTCATTAAGTCTTAAAGAATCAAGATACGCAGCAGGGAATACAAACTTTGTAATTTTCTTTTCTAATAAACTATTAAATTTTTTATTATCACCTGATTCAATAGCGATAATAATTTCTTGAGAAATTTTCTTTTTTATAACAGCTACAGCAACTGCAACACAGATTGCAATTACTACAACTATTGCAATAATTGTATATTTCATAGTTATCTCCAAATTTAGGAAAAGAGTGTGTGAAGAATCACACACTCTGTAGTTTTTCGGAAAGAAAGTGTTTTTTAAACACTTAATTAAGCGTGCCAAATAACGTGTACTAAAGCTTTGTACTCTGTTCCACCCCAAATTCCGAATACACAGCCAACGATACCTAAGAGTAATAATAATCCGATACATTTTGTAGCTGTCCATCCCTTTTTCTTAATTAATGTATAGCACATTAATGTTAATAGTAATGGAACTAGAGCAGGTAGAATACCATTTAATAATCCTTGGATGTTAATTGAAGCATCACCGTTAGGGATTACCATACCAAGAGATGTAGCACCATAGTTACATGTTAATGCACCTACTACGAATACACCTAATACAGAAGCTGCATGTGTGAATTCAGTAGCGTGAGCTGTTAATGTTGTAACAGCAGAAGTACCTAAGTTGTATGACCAGTTCATTAACCAAATACGTAATGCCATTTGAACACCAAATAGAATAACGAAGTATAGAATTGGACCTAACCAACTGCCACCGATAGCCATGTTAGCTGTAATACCGGCAGTAATTGGAACTAATGTGAACCAGAATAATGCATCACCAATACCACCTAATGGACCAGCACAAGCAACTCTTACACCACGGATAGTGTTGATGTCTGCTTTGCTTTGTTCAAGTGATAATACGATACCAGCAACTAATGTTACTAGGAATGGGTGAGTATTAATGAATTCAAGGTTGTGACCCATTGATGTAGCTAGGTCTTCCTTGTTTGTGTGAATTTGTTCTAGGCCAGGAAGAATTGTCCATTCCCAACCACCAGCTTGCATTCTTTCATAGTTGAATGAAGCTTGTAGCATACAAGATCTCCAAGCGATCTTATTTAATGTAGCCTTATCAAGTGGCTTAGCAGGTGTAGTATCCTTATATGTTAGTACATTAGATTCCATCAGAGTCTCCTCCTTGTCCTATTTTAATTGATGTATTGTAGTCATACATAGCGATAGCGATACCGATGAATGCTACAAGTACTAGAGTTGCACCAGCAGTTGCTTCGATATTTCCGAATAATGCTGCAAATGCAAAACCAGCAAAGTAAATACCCCACATATCGTTTGCTAACATAATCTTTAATAGAACAGCAAATCCGACATATCTCATCATACCACCAGCTACAGAGAAGCCACCCATTAACCAGCTGGCATTTTCTGATAATTGTTGTAATGGTCCAGCTAATGATACACCACCAACATAAGCAACGATAGAAAGTACTGCGAATAGACCACCAAGTAAGCAGCAAGATAGAACGTTTACTTTTGTGATTCCAGCAGGATTAGCTTCAGCAGCTGCTTTATCAGCAGAAGCCATGAAACCAGACATTGCAGTAAATACAAGTGTTACGATGTATTGACCGAATACTGAGAAGATAACAGCTGTACCTAATGCTGTGTTTACATCCATTCCAGCTTTAGTAGCGAAAATCATTGAAACAATAGCACCAACTACTGAGTTAGGAGGCTGAGCGCCACCAACAGGCATATTACCGATCATCATAAGTTCATATGTACCACCAACAGCTAGACCAGTCTTAACATCACCTAAGATAAGGCCGATGATAGGACAAGCAACCATAGGACGGTAAAGAACTTCTGTAAGTGAGAATTGGTCGATTGCAAAAACGAATGTTGCAATAGCCAATAATACTATTTGAATTACTTCCATGTTTTTTCCCTTTCAAAAATTATTTAAATAGTTTGTTAATATCTTCTTTTGCAATTGATGGAGTTCTTTGAATATATAATTCAACTCCTAATTCTTGAAGACGTTTGAATGCTGCAACATCAGTATCATCAACTGCAACAGAAGTAGCAACTTGACGTTTGCCTTCTGACATATGCATGTTACCGATATTTACAGATTTAATAGGAACACCACCTTCAACTAAAGCAAGTACATCTTCAGGAGTTTCGCAAATAATTGCGATGTGTTGAGATGCAGAAGCCTTGTTAATGATGGCACAAGTTTTTTCGATAGTGAAAAATCTTGTTTGTGCTTGAGCAGGACAAGCCATTTTCATTAAGCTTTGACGCATTGCATCACCAGCAACAGCATCATTAGCTACTAATAGTAAGTTTGCACCTACTGAACTTGTCCATTGAGTTGCAACCTGTCCATGAATTAGACGGTTGTCAATTCTTGTCAAAACAATATCTGGCATATTTTTTTACCTTCTTCCTTCCCGAGGAAACTTTTAATCTCCCTACGTTTTTAATTATATTTGAAATCGTTTTCATTGCTTTTTCGTTTTTAACGACCATGTTGTGATTTTTAACATAATTACCCATAATTCACTATTTTTAACTAATTTTTAGTAAAAAAATAAAGCATTTTCACCTTTTCCTTAACATAATTGGTACTTCATTAATAAAATATCGCTAAAAACGATAAAATTATTGTAGAATTAAGGTATGTCAATATTTAATAAAACTACAGGAATTGATTTCCAGGAATTTGGTGAAATATTCAATGAAACTACATTCAAGAATCAGTATGTAGAAGGACGTTTTTATTTGGCTATAGACAAAAAAGAAACAAATAAATTCTATAAAAGTGAAGAAGAAATATATTTCACCGTAAGAGACGGAATCGCCGCAATCGCTATTACGAAAGATTTAAATGAAGAGCCTAAAATATTTGTCATTCATCGAATTTGCAAAATTAATACTGGCTTATATTTTACTTTTTTGACTGTTTCAAATCATGCAACTGTTGAAGTATCGAAAAAGGATATTGATAATCAAGTATATATTGCTCCAAAAAGTGTATGTATTCATCCAATAAAATCTAAACTGCATGTTAAAGAAATCCTTGGCGATTATTACGTTGTACGTGGATCAAATTATTATTTTCCTGGAGAAGTACAGCATTTCTGGGAAATTACTTATGTCGATGATGGTACTTTAATTACCGATATTGAAGGAAAAGAGTTTACATTAAATCCACAAGAAATCATTTTTTACGCTCCCGGTCAAGAACATACTCAAAGAACTACTACAACATGTTCTTATTTAACAATTGTTTTTGATATGGATATTAAAGAACGTGATGCTGAAACACTAAAAAACAAAATCTTTAAAGCCACTCAAAAAGAAACTGAATTATTAACCCAGTTTAACAAAGCAAGTGCTGAGTATAACGATTTTACGCCAATGTTACTAAATACACTTGTGCAAATGTTTATTGTCTCTGTATTAACAAGTGCAAATGAAGCTCAAGCAAGTAAACCTATCATGACAAAGATGCAACAAAAATATAATAATGAATTACTTGGTGAAATTGCTCTATATATTCAAGAGAATATCTATTCACAATTAAATGTAGAAGATATCTGCTATCACTTCTCTATCTCAAGATCTACTATTCAAACTTTATTTTTAAAAAATTTAAATACAACACCAAAGCAATATATTTCCGATTTGAAATTTGCTAAAGCAAAACAAATGATAAAAGATTCTACCTACTCTATTTCTGAAATAGCTAGAATCTGTGGTTTTTCATCAATACATTATTTTTCCAGAGTATTTAAAGAAAAATATGGCATTACTCCTACATCTTATGCAAAGTCTATCGGATAACAAGTATACCCAATAGTTGCTATCGAATTTTTTACTAAAAAAATAATTACTAATACCCTAAATTTCAATATCATTAAAATAACACATAGTCAAATCAGGATTATCTAGAATATTCGTTTGTGGTACTTGAACTGTGCGTACACGATAAAGCCCAAGCTTTTGACAAACACTAGAATAACAATAAAAGACATTGTTATTTCTTTGATTGTGGGAATGAATTATGCTGGTTTTCCTCATCATGTTCACGATTCCAATGATAGAGATAAACACGTCAATAATTAACAAGACGATATTATCCTTTCGCTTTTCACTTAAAAATAAAACAGTTCTTCAAATTTCTTGTCCAGAGCAATGCAAAGGATCAATGCCAGCTTTGCAGTGGGATTAAATTGCCCCGTTTCAATAGAACTGATTGTATTTCTTGATACACCAATCAGCTCCGCCAGTGGTGTTTGCGATAGCTTTTTCTCTATGCGCGCTTCCCTAAGGTTATTTTTCAATTTCAGCTCGTTATTCATTTCTTAACCACCATAAGCTGCAGAATAAAAAAGACAAAAAACATGAGGCACAGCGCTAAATAGAAAATAGTCATGATTAAGTCTCTTTTTCTCTTTATACTTGCATATTTAACAAGAGTGTTAGTGGCAAGGATACTGTAATAAACAACCCACGGACTTATAAAGTATGTGTTTGTAAAGATAAGAAAGATAATAGTGAGAACAACACAGACCGCAGCGCCAACTTGTCCGACAATGTTTCCTGCTTGCATGGTTACTTCCAACTCTACCAAATCCCTATTCTTGTTCTCTCTTCGACTACTTTCCAAAATATTTTCTTTATTCATTGAACAATAATCGCTCCTTTCCAAGTTTTCTGTCATTATTACACCTTTTGCCAAGCATACTTGTCAAACATAACTATCTTATCATCCTGTGTCTTTTCTACGTATCCCACTTTTTTCACCATTCTGCACCACCTTTGTTCGTCATCGCCTGTTCGACGATTAAAAAAAAGCATCCCACCTCCTTCAACAAATACATTGCGATATTTTCTTACCTTTGGTTAGTGCTTTGTATCATGCAACCATATACTCGCAATGAACTTTCACTATTTAGCTATCACCTATATCGAGTGTATAAGAAAACTGGACACCCCCACTAATGCCCAGTTCTTTTCTCATTCTAATTATTCTTAATTATTATCAACTAGATACCATCACCATCTTCTGGTTCTTCATCAGCAATTTCAGGCATTTCAAATAATTGAACACCATCTTTACCAACATTTAGAGCAGAAGATACTAACATATCTAAATCTTCGATCATAGTTCTTGCCATAGCAATCTCACATAACATTGGTAGATTTGTTCCAGCAATTACTTTAACATTTGGATTACCAGCAGTCACAATAGCTGCAGTTTTAAAAGGAGAACCACCAGCTAAATCTGAGAATACGATAATACCTTCGCAACCAGATAATTTTTCAATAGCTGCTTTTAAATCATTTTCTAACTTCTCAGTTCCTTCGCCATCAAAATCAACGGCTACATAATTATCTTGAGGACCTGCAATCAAATCAATTGAACTAGTTAAACCAGTCGCAAAATGACCATGTCCTGTAACGATTAAACCTATCATTTTATATTTTTCCCCTTTTAATAATTATTTAGAATATGGGTAGATTGTAACACCTTTAACAACTCTATTTACTGTTCCACTAGGACATGGTGTATCTGGTTGAACACCTGTCTTCATTGATTTATAAATAGCAATGATTTGAGCAACATTTACATATTCTAAGCCTAAGAATACATTGTTGTAACTAGCAGCGTTATCAAATGAAATGAAGTAATCAGCTAAGTTTCTAGCTTCTTCATCGTCATGGCTTGAAACAACTAATATCTTATTTCCATTTCTTTCTGGAGCCATTTCTTTTACGATATCTAAATCGTATTTTCTTGTATATGGATCATCTGATAGATATACAACCTCTAAAGAACCTGGACATACAACTGATTTAGGTCCATGTCTGAATCCCATAGTTGTATCAAATGTTGTCATAATCTTTCCTGCTGTTAATTCACATATTTTTAGAGCAGATTCTTGTGATACACCCTTTAAGCAGTTTGAACCAAGGTAAACAATTCTCTCAAAGTCAAATTCATCAACAATTTTCTTGCATACTTCAAAGCTTGTTTCATGGAATTTAGCTGTCTTAGCTACGATATCTTTAACAATAGGTTCTACTTCATCTAATTTATCAAGCATGAAGCATAGAACTACTGCAAGATACATATTTGAGTAAGAAGATGTCATAGCAAATGATTGATCGTGTGTTTCTGGGGTTAAATTAATTGCATAGCAATTGTCTTTACCTACAGCAAACTTGCTTAATGCACCTTCATGGTTACATGTGATAAATAAGTGATGGATGTTCTCACAAACTACATTTGCAGCTTCAACTGCAGCTACTGATTCTGGAGAATTACCAGATCTACCAAATGAGATTAATAATGTTGGTTTTGTTCTTGAAATATAATCTTCAGGGCAAGCAACGATATCTGTTGTACCATATGATTTAACTTTAAAATTATTTAATAGATTTAAGAATGGGAATGTAGAGTTACCTACAAATTCACTTGTTCCAGCACCTGTTAAAATGATGTCATAATCATCTTGACTTGTTACTTTGTTAATTAATGCAGCAATAGCATCTTTTTCAGCTTTAACTTGATTAAATGTTTTTAACCATGTTTCTGGTTGTTGGTGGATTTCTCTTGAAGTCCAATAAGCTCCAGCTTCTTTCCACTGTTCTTCGTTTCGATCAAATATCATAAAAATTCTCCTTCTTTCGACAAGTTCATTTTAACAATTTATTTTGCATTTCCTATACCATCCACAAAAATTACAAATTCACAAATAAATTAGACAACAAAATTACAAATATAGTTATTTTTTACAATTATAATATTGTTTAGGAGTTAGAAAATTATGAAAGAAAACAAAAAAACAGAATTAGAAGGTATAAATATTTACCTTGATAAAAAAGGACAAAAAGTATATCTTGATCCTTTTACAAAAACTGGTTACGTTATCACCAAAAATAAAGAAGATACATTTAAAAAATTAAATAACATTCCTCTTTATACAATACTTGTTGGAGTATTTTGTTATGTGTTATTTGAATTTCCTTGGTGGATTTCTCTAATTGCAATGATTGTATGTGGCAGTTTATTAACATATCGTTTTTACAAATTTTTAAATACCTGCACTACATATCCAAGCTTCAAACCAGCTCAAAGAAATTTACCAACTTCATACAGTTCACCAGATTCTATTATCTATATTAAAATTGTTTTATTCGCATTGCTCGGTATCTTGTTAGTTGTATCTGTTACGGTATTCCCTGCTGCAAATAAAACTGTATTCTTTGGCTCTATTGCTGTTGCTATCATCTGTATAGCCATAGCCATTAAGTATATTCAAATTATCATGGGTAGAAAAAGAAAATGATAAAAGCCATCATATTTGACTTAGATAATACCCTTATCGATAGGCAAAAAGCATTCAAAGAAATGCTTGAAAGAAAATTCCATGCTATGTTTGATGATGAAGAACTCATCCAAAAGATGATAGAAGATATTTTAAAGTGGGATAACAATGGAACAGTTGAAAGAATAGAGGTATTTAAAAATTGGGCCGAAGTATACCACATTACAAAAATCACACCAGAACAGTTAGACAAAGAATGGTCAAATGAATCAGGAAGTGTTGCCTTCTTATTTGATGATGTAAGAGATACATTAAAAGAATTAAAAAAGAAATATAAGATTGCTGTCTTAACAAATGGTAATGCTTCATCGCAAAGAAGAAAGTTAAATACGATAAACATCTATGATTTATTAGATTATTCACTTGTTTCTTCAGAATACGGCGTTAGAAAACCTGATAAACAAATATTTGAATATACCGCAAAGCAACTAGGTTTAGAGACTGAAGAATGTGCTTATGTAGGAGATAACTACAAAATAGATATTCTAGGTTCAAGAAATGCAGGTATGTTGCCCGTATTTATATCAAGAAATAATGAGATACATGATGATGTATTATGTATTCAAACAATTAACGAATTATTACATCATTTCTAAAATTAAAGGGACTATAGAAATATATCTACGGTCCCTTTTCAGTTTATTAATTATCAATATTTATACAACTATAATTGTGCTTTACCTTTACAGTATGTTTGTACTACAGAATAATCATCACTCAAGACAACGATATCTGCATCTTTACCTACTTGTAAAGAACCTTTACGATCATCAACTCCTAAGCATCTTGCAGGGTTAATTGTGCAGGCATTAATTGCATAGTTGAATGGGATTAGTGCTTTTTCAACCAGAATTCTTAGACCCTTATTGATATTTAGTGTAGAACCAGCTAAACCACCAGTAGAAGTTAAATGAGCAGATCCATCAGGATAAATAACAATTTCATTACCACCAAAAATATGTTTAGAACCAATCGGTGTTCCTTTTGCCATTAAAGCATCAGAAATCATAATAGAATAATCAGGCCCTTTCGACATAAAGAAGTTATTTAATGCAGCATATGTTGAATGATTACCATCACAGATAATTTCTCCATACATTGTTTTTAAACGATATGCTGCACCAACTAAACCATTATTACGATGATTAAATGGTGTCATACCGTTATAAACGTGTGTCATTGATTTAGCTCCATGCGCATAAGCATCAACTGCTTCATCATATGTAGCAGCAGAGTGTCCAATTGATACTACTACACCATGCTCTGTACAATATCTAGTTAGTTCATAATTATCATCTTGCTCAGTAGCCATAGTAATGTATTTAATATGACCTTTTGCAGCTTCCTGATATTTCTTAAACTGTTCAACTGTTGGTTTAACAATATATTGTTCAGGTTGAGCTCCTTTATATTTCATATCAAGATATGGTCCTTCAAAGTGAATACCTAGAATTTCAGCCCCTTTATAACCTTCATCCATAACTCTAGCAACATTACTTACTGCATTAGTTAATACTTCTTCAGATTGTGTAATTGTTGTAGCCAAGAAAGATGTAACACCTTCATCTACGATATGCTCTGTCCAGTTTCTTAAGCCTTCAGGATTAGCGTCATTTGTATCAAATTTATAAGCCCCATGACAATGAATATCAATAAAACCTGGTACTATTCTTAGTTCTCCATAATCCTTGTCTACTTCTTTTGTTCCATAAGGATACATATTTGTGATTTTTTCATCTTTAATTTCTAATTGAAAAGGAAAGAATTGATCTGCAACCCATACTTGTTTACTTTGTATAATCATGTAAATTACTCCTTTAATACTTTAATTATAGGAAAATAAACAAATATCGTTTTGTCTATTTCATTATGACTTTTGCATTATTTAGTTTTAGACTTAACTAGCATTTTTGATTTTCTATAATAATTATGGAGGATGATTTATATGCAAAATGCTTTAAGTAAAATCGTTACAATTCAAAAATCAGATAAAGCAGTTGGTATCTACTCTGCTTGCTCTGCAAACTCATTTGTTATTGAAGCAGTATTAAAAAAAGGACTAGAAGATAATAGTTGTGTTCTAATTGAATCTACAGCTAACCAATGTGATCAGTTCGGTGGTTATACAGGAATGAAACCTGTAGATTTTAGAAACTATGTTTATGAAATCGCTGATAAACTTGGTTTTGATAAAAAGAAAATTTTCTTAGGTGGCGACCACTTAGGACCATTAACTTGGACTGCTTTGAACGAAAAAGAAGCTATGGCTAACGCTGAAGTACTAATTGATGCTTATGTTAGTGCCGGTTTCACAAAAATTCACGTTGATACTTCAATGAAAGTAAATGACGATGATCCTAATGTTAGATTATCTGATGAAACTATTGCTAGACGTGGAGTTCATCTAGTAAAAGTAGCTGAAAATGCCTTCAAGAAACTAAAGGAAACTAATCCAGATGCTGTTGAACCGGTATATATCGTAGGTAGTGAAGTTCCTATTCCTGGTGGATCTCAAGCTGCTGTTGATGAAGGTGTACAAGTTACTAAAGTTGAAGACTTCATGGCCACAATGAATACATTCAAAAATACATTTGAAAAAGAAGGTATCAGTGATGTATGGAATAGAGTACTAGGTATTGTAGTTCAACCTGGTGTTGAAGAAAAAGACTCAGGTTGTACAGAATATGACCGTGAAAAAGCTACTGAACTAGCTAAAGCTATCAAAACAATCCCTGATTTAGTATTTGAAGGTCATTCTACAGACTATCAAACAAAGATTAAATTAAGAGAAATGATTGAAGATGGCGTAGCTATTCTAAAAGTTGGTCCAGGTTTATCATTCGCAGCTAGAGAAGGTTTATATGCTCTATCATTCATTGAAGATGAAGTATGTAAAATAAATGGCAAAACTCCATCTAACTTTAGAAAAGTATTAGATGAAGAAATGCTTAAGAATGATTCACACTGGAAGAAACATTACCATGGTACAGAAGCTGAAATTGCTCTAAAACGTAAATATTCTTTCTCTGATAGATCTAGATACTACTATGCAACTGAAGCGGTTGAAAAAGCTATCGCAACATTATTAGATAACTTGAAAGATGGTTGTCCATTAAATCTTCTATCACAATTCATGCCTATTCAATATACAAAAGTTAGAGAAGGCAGCTTAAAGAATGATCCAAAAGAATTAGTACTTGATAGAGTCGGTAATACAATAGATGAATATCTATATGCTACTCATCAAAGAGAATTATTTTAATACTTAATGTTTTATACAAGAAAACTGGAAAATTATCCAGTTTTCTTTTTTATATCTCTACTAAAAATTTAAAAAAGCATACCAAAAACTAGGTATGCCTTATAGTGATATGTAATCATTTATTTCATTTTTTTGATTTCCTGTAACAGTCCTTCTATCTCTTCTTCAGATAGTGATGTAATCTCAGAAATTTTAGATATTGATAAATCTGTTAGTGAAAGTAAGTTTTTAGCAGTTTCAATTGCTTGTTCTTGTTTACCTTCAGTTTTAAATTCATTTAGTTTTTCTTCTAATGTCATAATTCTTCAATTTCTTTTTGTTACCTTTATTTGGTATTTTCAGTACTATTTTTTAGCTCTTGAGCTATTCTTTCAACATCTTCTTCTGATAATTGTGTTAATTCAGCAATTTCAGAAATAGAATATTTACCTTTTTGAAGCATTTTGTTAGCAGTCTCAATAGCTTTTTTCTTTTCACCTTCAGCAATTCCTTCAGCTTTGAATTCATTTAGTTTTTCTTCCAATGTCATATACTCTAGCTC
>CAJJTI010000050.1 GCA_905194705.1 uncultured Solobacterium sp.
ACGGGTCAAATGTTCCTGCTCTAACTTCGCACGCAAGCCCGAATCCCCGTTCGAAGTCTGGCTACGAGCCGGAACGGCGAGTTATCAAGAAAGATAGACCGGAAGCAGAGACCCGCGCTGAGGATGACCTGGAGCTGGATTATGAAAGAAATAAGAAGAAAAAGAGAACGAAAGTATATTATTGCCATCCATATAGCAGTTGTGAGAGAGGTTCTAATGAAAACGCTAACCGTCTCATCCGTCGGCACATTCCGAAAGGAGTTAATTTTGATAAGAAAAGGCAATCTGAAATCAAGGAAATAGAAACATGGATAAATAACTATCCTCGGAAGCTATTTGGATATAATACAGCAGAGGAACAATTTGTTTATGAAATGGAAAAATTAACAGGATAAAACAAAATCAAGTATATATAGAAAAAATGACTGCCGAAAGACAGTCTTTTTCCTATACAATTTTTAAAAAAGATGCTAAAAATAATTGTAATTACATCTATATTGTGTCATTATAAACAATAAGTAGAAAGGAAATATTTGCAAAAAAATATTTCAATTTGTAATATTCATCGCAGGTACAGCCATGATTAGCTATGGTGTGATCCGAGGTGAAGCTGCTGCCGTCTTTGGCAAAGCAATAAAATTATGTCTGGAGTGTGTTGGAATTGGATAAGAAAGAAAATATGCTATCAAAGAAAATAGCTAAATTTAGAGGCTATATACAAGCTACAGCCACATTACTTACAAATATTCATATTCCTAATTTATTTAAAGGAAGAATATACCAGGGAAAAGCAAAAACAGTGTGTGTGCCTGGATTAAACTGTTATTCTTGTCCTGCTGCTACAGGTGCTTGTCCTATTGGGTCATTTCAGGCAGTAGTAGGATCATCAAAATTTAAATTTGCGTACTATATAACAGGTTTCTTTATTTTACTTGGTGTAACTTTAGGAAGGTTTATATGTGGATTCTTGTGCCCATTTGGATGGTTTCAAGATTTATTGCATAAGATTCCTGGAAAGAAGCTTTCTACAGCGAAACTTAAACCACTAAGATATCTTAAATATGTTATTCTAGTTGTATTTGTCATTCTTCTACCAATGTTAGTGACAAATTCTATTGGAATGGGTGATCCATTCTTCTGTAAATATATTTGTCCACAGGGTGTATTAGAGGGTGCAATACCATTAGCTTTAGGTAATGCCTCTATAAAAGCAGCTCTTGGCAAATTATTTACATTTAAGAGTATTATTCTTGTTACGGTTATTATCTTGAGTATTTTATTCTATAGACCATTTTGTAAATGGATTTGCCCGCTAGGAGCAATATACTCACTATTTAATAAAATTTCACTTCTTAGTATTCATGTAGATGAGGATAAATGTGTTGGTTGTAAAAAATGTGTTACAGCATGCAAAATGGACGTTAATGTCTTAAAGAGTCCAAACCATACTGAATGTATAAGATGTGGTGCATGTATGAAAGCATGTCCAAAAAATGCGATTCATTATCAATTTATGCAAAAAAGCATAACTAAAAAAACAGATAAATAACAAAAGCTATACAAAAAAAGAGGAGAAATAAAAATGAAAAAGACAAAAAATATTTTTGCGATTATTGCAATGTGTGGATTATTAACATTATCTGCATGTACTGGAAAAGATAATTTTGGTACAACAACAGGAACAACTGATAACTCACAAACTACTACTTCTACAGGATCATTAGAAGAAATCAATGCTCAACTTGATGATTTATATCAACAAGAAAACCAGTTGTTTGCTGAACATAAAGATGCATGGGATAAAGCTTTCTCAATGATGAATAAAGGTAATACTGATCCTAATGGCAGTTATGTAGATTACTTAACTTCAACAGTAGAAGCAAATAAAGATGAATTTACAGCTGAAGAATATGAAACACTGCAAAAAGATATTGAAGTAATCAGTGGCATTGAAGACAAAATTGCTTAACTAAGCAAGCAATTAGACAGTATTGATGCGGCTAATACAGGAAGTGAAACTAGTGGTGTCACAGCATTTACAAATTTAACGGGAAAAGATTTTGATGGAAATGATGTTGATGCAAGTTTATTCTCAAATAATGCTGTTACAGTATTGAATTTCTGGTTCACAGGATGTAAGCCATGTGTTGAAGAATTAGCAAAACTAAATGAACTAAATGAAGAAATTAAATCAATGGGTGGAGAAGTAGTTGGTATCAATACAGATGCTTTTGATGGTAATAGCGATGCGATTGAAGAAGCTAAGAAAATCTTAGAAAGTCAGGGTGCTAAATACAGTAATCTAGCTTTATCTGCCGACTCTGACGTTGGTAAATATGCAGCGAATATCATGGCATTTCCGACAACTATTTTAGTAGATAGAAATGGTAATATCATAGGCGAACCAATGCTTGGTGGTGTAGATGAGGAAGCTAACTACAATAGTTTATTAGAACAAATTAAAGCTGTTGTAGAAGCTGATAATAAATAGTACTAATAGAAAATATAGTATGAAGACGTGGCCATATGCTGCGTTTTTTCTTTGTTTATCGGTATAAAAGAAACATTTTGTTTAGGTGGGAAATTGTGGGAAATCAATATATTTCTCATGTTGAAGAATTCACAAGCAAACAATATACTTCATTTGTGATTTGATAAACAAATTGCAAGGGAGAGAATATGAAGAAAATTTGTAAAGGATTATTATCATTTTTAATGGTGCTTTCTGTTAGTGCTTGTTCTACAAACAATAATGAAAGTACATCTAGTGTAGAAGCAACATCTTCTGCTGCTAGCTACAAAGCAGGTACTTATACTGGTACTGGAACAGGTCATGGTGGTGACATTACAGTAAGTGTTACATTAAGTGATTCTGCAATTGAAAATATTGAAGTAACAGAATCAAATGAAACAAGTGGTTTTGGTGATGTGGCTGCAGAACATATTATTTCTGAAATACTGGAAAATCAATCATTAAATGTTGATGCAGTAAGTGGATGTACAATTTCTGCTATGGGAATTCGTAATGCAATTGATAATGCTCTAGAAAGTGCAGATGTTGATGTAAAAGCACTTAAAACTGTAGCGAAAAAAGAAGTAGAAACAAAAGATGAAACATTAGATACAGATATTGTTGTTGTCGGTAGTGGTGCTGCAGGTCTTACTGCTGCTTATGAAGCAGCTAATGCCGGGCAAAAAGTAACTATTGTAGAAACACTTGCTAGAAATGGTGGTGCTACACGTACAAGCAGCGGTATGATCGTTGCAGGTGGTACTGATTTACAAAAAGAAGCAGGTATTGAAGACAGTGTTGAAAATCTAAAAGAATACTGGATGGAAAGAGGCGAAGGACAGGTTAATGAAGAATTTGTTAACTATGTAGCTGAAACAATTAATGATGCTTTAGATTTATTCATAGATTTAGGTGTTAGCTATAATTCTTCTTTAATCCTACAATCTGGTACAGCAACAATTAATCGTGCACATATGCCAAGTGGTGCAGGAGCAGAACTATGCGATAAGTTAGTTGAAGCAGATGAAAAATTAGGTGTTGAAATTTTAACGGAAACAACAGCAGAATCTCTAATTAAAGATGATGAAGGAAATATTACTGGTGTAAATTGTTCGACAAAGAATGGTACTTTAACAGTTAATGCAAAAGCAGTAATTCTAGCAACAGGTGGTTATGGTGCTAGTGAAGAAATGCTAGAAAAGTATTCTCCTAACGCTGCTGGAGCATGGAATTGTTCTGCACCTAAGAATGATGGCTCTGGTATCAATATGGGTATTGAAGTTGGAGCAGATACTACATTTAAAGGTGGTTTCATTGGTTGGAAAGTTTGTACTCCTTTATATGATCATACAACTGCTGTGGGTGCTCCAGTATATGGCGCAGCTAACTTAATTGTTAATACTAATGGTGATAGAGTTGGAAATGAAGCTTTAGATTATCCGTTTGTTTATAACGGATGGCAAGAAGATGGAAGTGATGCATTCTACTATATCTTCCAATCAGGAAATGGTGAAACAAAAGACCTAGTGAATAATGTTTCTGATACAATTGCTAACTTGGAGTTAGGTGTTGAAGCAGGTGTATGCTATAAGGCTGATACATTAGAAGAACTTGCAGAAGTAAGTGGATTAAAAGATCTAGTAAGTACTGTAGAAACATTCAACAATGCAGTTGATAGTGGCGTTGATGAAGAATTTGGTAGAGATACATCAACAATGACAAAGATTGAAGATGGCCCTTTCTATGCACTACATGCACAACGTGCAATTTTAGGAACATTCGGTGGTTTAAAAACACAAGTTACAGGTGAAGTATTAAATACTGAAGGTAATGTAATTAATGGTTTATATGCTGCTGGTGAAATGGCAAATGGTGAATTCTTCCCAGTTATTTACCCAGCCAGTGGCTCCAGTATTTCTGAATGTGTTACTCTTGGTAGAGAAGCAGGAAGAAGTGCCGCTATTTATGCAAGTAAATAACAATGAATAAAAACTGACTATGATATGATTAGGATGTAGGTGATATTACTTGCATCCTATTTTTTGGAGGATTGATGAAAAAAGACAAAACTAAAACAATTTCTTTAATAAGTTTAATAAGTATGTATTTGATTATTCGTTATCCTCTTTTTTCTCTTCATGGAATGAAAGATTGGCCGTTTATATTATTTGGTGCTAATGCAGTAATCATAGTGATTGCAAGTATGGTGTTTTATAAACAAAAGCTACCAATCTTTGTAACAAGCGCATATGCAATTAGTTTTGTAATAGGATACCTGTTTCAATTTGATTATGGTCATGGATTAAACAGCATGTGGATTATATGGACAGTTAGTAACTTTATAATAATTATCATTGGATTTATCTACGAAAAGAGACGGCTAAATGAAAGAAAGAGTAACGATAGAAGATATTGTTCAAAAGACAGGCATCAGTAAAAGTACTGTATCTAGAGTGTTGACAGGAAAAGGCTATGTATCTGATGAAGTAAGAAATACAGTAAAAAAAGCAGCTTCGGAATTAGAATATGTACCACAGAAAAAACATAATAAAAACGTTAATGATATGGTGATGATTGTATCTTGTCAATTAGATAGTGATGCTCAAATTAAGCTATGTAAATCAATCAGTACTTCTTTACAGGAGAATGGATTTAAAAGTGTTGTTGCTTCAGTAGAGTTTGGCAGTAATACAATATATGACTATTTAGATTATGCTTACGAAAAACATTTTGGTGGTTTAATCATATTGGGTGCTCTAGAAACAAAAGAACTTAGATATTCGCTTATGAATATACCATGTCCAATTGTTTTATTAAATCAATCTCTTTCTGGTATTCCAACGTGTTCTATCATTTTAGAAGATAAAAAAGCAGGCTATGATGCAACGAAGTATTTAATTGATAAAGGCCATAAGAAGATACTTTTTATTACGGGTTACGATAATGCAACAGCGATAATAGATAGAGAAAAAGGTTTTCTGCAGGCAATGAAAGAAGCAGGTATTGATGCGGAAAAGCTAATATTACGAACTGACTTTACAAAAGAAAACAGTGAGAAAATAGCTTATCAATTGATAGAGGATAGTTTTCCTTATACTGCACTATTATGTGCAACTGATGAATTGTTAGGTGGAATATTAAAAGTGTTTAAAAAAGAAAAAATACAAATACCAGACCAAATTAGTGTAATGTCATTTGAAAATACACTTTTAACCGAGATATATGAACCTAAAATCAGTATAGTCAGCTATGACTTTATAGAAATTGGTAAACAAATGGCTGATTTACTTATTGAAAGAGCTGCTAAGCCATATCATAAGACAAAATCAATTCATCGTACTGCAACATTACTATTACGTGACAGTGTAAAAGCTGTGAAATAGTTATGAAAGTTTCTTGAATGATAAGTGTCATTTATTGAATAAAAAATTTATTTATGATATAAAACACCTATGGATAAAAAGGCAATTATTACAAGATTTATCGGAACTAACTTAGAATTTGTCAGTAAAGAATTCGCTCTAGAATTCAAAAAAACACATAACTTGTCGACGAATCAAATGAGTGCTATTTGGTATTTAAGAGAAAAACCAGGTATGAAAATGATTGATTTAGCAAACAAGATGCAAATGTCTAGACAACAGATGACAAAACTAATTGATTCCCTGGAAGAAAAAAACTTGGTTGAAAGACAAATCAATGAAGCTGAAAGAAGAAGTGTTATTTTATTTGATACAGATGAAGCTTATCAGATTATTGATGCTATGCAGCAAGCATATTATGGTAGACTTTTAGGCAAGTTAGAAAAATTAAGTAATGAAGATCAAGACAGATTCTTTGAATCGTTAGATTTTATTACCAATACATTTATCAGTATCAATTAAGGTGGTTATACGATTAGCCATCTTTTTTGATACATTTCAGGGAAAAACATTTAAAAAGATTTACAAGCGGTTACAAATATGTTAGATTGAAAGCGTTAAAAAATTAATGGCGTGTTATTGAGTATTCAAGCATCAACTATTAAAAGAATTAACATTCTTTTTGAGGTTGGTGCTTTTTTGTATCTTCCTTAAAAAGCCAAAAAGAGAGGGAGGACATATTCATGAGAGACAAAATTTTTGGCGTTTTACAAAGAGTTGGTAGATCATTCATGTTGCCAATCGCAATTCTACCTGTTGCAGGTTTATTGTTAGGAATTGGTGGATCATTTACTAATGCAACGATGATTGAAGCATACCATTTAGAAGCAGTATTAGGAGAAGGTACTTTATTACATAGTTTATTATTAGTACTAAGTGATTGTGGAAATATTGTATTTGCTAACTTACCTATTATATTTGCTATGGGCGTGGCTATTGGTATGGCAAAGAAAGAAAAAGAAGTAGCTGCTTTATCTGGAGCTGTAGCGTTCTTTGTTATGCATTCAGCAATCAGTGCAATGTTGAAGATTACAGGACTTGCAAGTAGTTTGCCAGAAGGTTCTATTACTAATGTTGTGGGTATTGACTCATTACAAATGGGTGTATTTGGTGGTATTATCGTTGGTTTAGGTGTAGCTGCATTACATAATAAATTTTATAAAATTCAATTACCACAAGTATTATCTTTCTTTGGTGGTTCTCGTTTTGTGCCAATTATCTCAACAATTGTTTACTTATTTGTTGGTATTTTGATGTTCTTTATCTGGCCACATATTCAAGAAGGTATTTATGCAGTTGGTAATGTAGTAAGAAGTTCTGGTTATGCAGGTACTTTACTATATGGAATTATGGAAAGAGCATTACTTCCATTTGGTTTACACCATGTATTCTATTTACCTTTCTGGCAAACAGCAGTTGGTGGTACTGCCACGGTTGCTGGGGTAACAGTTGAAGGGGCACAAAATATTTTCTTTGCTGAACTTGCAAACCCGGGTACTACTGTATTTAATACTGAAGCTACACGCTTTATGGCTGGTAAATTCCCACTTATGATTTTTGGCTTACCTGGTGCTGCTTTAGCAATGTATCATACAGCTAAACCTAAAAAGAAAAAGGTTGTTGGAGGCTTATTATTATCTGCAACATTAACAAGTATGCTTACTGGTATTACTGAGCCAATTGAATTTACATTCTTGTTTGTAGCTCCTGTTCTATATATTGTTCATGTTATTGGTGCAGGTTTAGCTTATATGCTTATGCATATTTTCAAAGTTGGTGTTGGTATGACTTTCTCTGGTGGTTTAATTGACCTTACATTATTTGGTATTATGCAAGGTAATGCGAAAACAAACTGGATCATGGTTGTCGTTGTTGGTGTTGTATATTTTATTGCTTATTATTTAATATTCTCTGTATTAATTAAGAAACTTGATTTAAAGACACCTGGAAGAGAAGATGATGATAGTGAAGTTAAACTATATACAAGAAAAGATTTAGAAGCTAAAAATAATGAGACTGCTACTAATACAACTAGTGATAATAGAAGCGAACTTATTGCTAAGGGATTAGGTGGTAAGGCTAATATCAGTGATGTGGATTGTTGTGCTACTAGATTAAGATGTACAGTGCATGATGCTTCATTAGTTAGTGAAGAAATTTTAAATTCAACTGGAGCTAAGGGTGTAGTGAAAAAGGGTAATGGTATTCAAGTAATCTATGGTCCTCAAGTAACAGTGATTAAATCAAATTTAGAAGATTATTTAGAAAACAGTGTTGAAGAAGTTACAGATAGTGAAGTAGTTGTTGCACCATGTGATGGTAAAGTTGGCTTATTGTCAGAAACTCCTGATGAAACTTTTGCGAGCGAAATGATGGGTAAAGGTTTAGTTATTTTCCCAACAAGTAATAAGTTCTACGCACCAGTTGATGGTAAAGTATCATTTGTCTTTGGTACAAAACATGCGATTGGTATGGTTAGCGATAAAGGAACAGAAATATTACTTCATATTGGTATTGATACAGTTACATTGAATGGTGAAGGCTATACAATTCATGTTGAAAATGGTCAAGATATAAAGAAGGGTGACTTACTTGCCGAAGTAGATTTAGACTTTATTAAGAGCAAGGGATTAAGTACTGCTACGCCAATTGTATTTACTAATTTAGAACAAGATAGTAAGCTTAAAGTATTAAAAATGGGTGAAGTTAAGGCTAATGATGCGATAATAGAAGTACAAAAATAAGGGGATATCAATGTATAAGGTTCTAAAAGTCATTAACAATAATGCTTTGTTGGCGTACGATTTACATGCTGAAAAAGAGGTTATTTTCCTCGCTACAGGTGTTGGTTTTGGTAAGAAAGTTAATACTTTGTTTGATGATGTTGATGGTGCAAAAAAGTTTTATACGAATGAAAAAATCAAAGATATAACGCAAAATGTTGATCCAGTTTACCTGGAGATTGCGGACATGATTCTGCATGAAGCAGAATTAGAATTCAATGATGTTGATCGTATGATTCAATTTGCATTAGCTGATCATATCGCTTTTGCAATTGAGCGCATGGAAAATAATATTGAGATTGTTAATCCTTTTAGTAAAGATATTTCTTTATTGTACAAAGATGAATATAAGGTTGCAGTTAAGGGTGCTAAGATTATTCAAGATAAATTAGGTATTGAAATTAATGATGATGAAATATCTTATATTACTTTGCATATACATAGTGCTTTGGGACAAGATAATGTCGTGGATTCAATGCAGACTGCGATGGTGATTGATGATGCTCTCGCTTTACTTGAAAAACTATGCAGAGTCAAGCTGAATAAAGAATCAAGTGCTTATGCTCGTTTCTTAATTCATCTAAAATATATGTTTTATCGTATTAAAAACAATGAAGTATTAAATCTTGATATGAATGAGTATGCTTATAATACTTTTAAATCTTCATTTGATATAGCTAATGAAGTGCTTAAAGAGATTGAAGAGATAGCTAAGATAATTATTCCTAAAGTTGAAATAGGATATCTTGCAATTCATATCGAACGAATACTAAATAATTAAGGGTGCAAAATTGCACTCTTTTTTTGAAAATGAACAAAATATGATAATTGTTTAACAAATTCTTGTGAAAGCATTGACAAAGATTGTAAACATCAGTTAACATTTAAGTAAACATATGTTTACAATAAATCAGGAGGGAAAATGAAAAAGATTATTAGTAAAGTGTTTGCTGGATTACTTGCAATTACTTGTCTAGTAGGATGTGGTTCTACTGGAACAGGTACTACAAGTTCTACTACTGCCGATGACGGAATCAAATGGGATAAAGAAGTTGATTTCTTAGTTGTTGGTTATGGTTTAGCTGGTGCCAGTGCTGCTGTTGAAGCAAGTGACATCGATCCTAATGCTAAAATTTTAGTTATTGAAAAAATGAGCGAAGAATTAGCTGGTGGTAACTCTATCGCTTCAGGTCAAACATTCGTTGTGCCTAGTAAAGATGATGTTGAAACATTCCACACATATTTAAAGGCAATGAACGAACCTAACCCAATTCCAGAAGAATATTCTTCTTGGTTAGCTCAAGAATATGCTGATCAAATTAACTGGATCAACGCTACAATGGAAAACTGTGGTTATGAAGTTGGTTATGTAGGTGGCGGACCTCTAAGATGGGGAAGCTTAGTAGTTGAATTTGGTAACTTACCAGGTGCTGATTTCAAAGGAACATCTGCTCACATTCGTAAGAAGGATTCTGGCTCATTCATGGCTGGTGGTCTATGGCATGGATTTAACGCCGCTGCTACTCAAAGAGACAACATCGAAATTTCTTACAGAACAACATGTATCGATTTAATCCAAGATGTAGAAACAAGAGCTATTCTAGGTGTTGTTGCTACTACAGCTGATGGTTCTACAATCAATATCAAAGCAAACAAAGGTGTATTATTAGCTTGTGGTGGTTATGAAAACAACCTACAAATGCAAAAAGACTTCCATGGTGTAGATAATGTTAGAACATCTGGTACTCCAGGTAATACTGGTGATGGTATCCAAATGTTAATGAAAATCGGAGCTCAAATGTGGCACATGAAGAACCAAACACAATCTGGTGGTTACTGGTTAGGTGTTGCTGTTCCTGATTTTGAATCAACATTCATTTTAAATATGACATTCAAATCTGGTAGCTATGTACAAGTAGATGCTCAAGGCGAACGTTTCTATAACGAATCAAAGACTTATCATAGACAACATATGAAAGATCTAAAATATGGTAAATGGTTAGATTTACCTCATGAAGAAGCTTTACCAGTATGGTTTATCTTTGATGAAACATTAAGAGCTGGTGATAGCGTAGTATCTCCATGGTTATCTTGGCCAATTACAACTGAACACTATGCGTGGAGCAGTGACAACAGTGCAGAAGTTGAAAAAGGTTGGATCTTAAAGGCTGATACAATTGAAGAATTAGCTGAAAAGATGGGATATGAACCAGAAGCTATCAGAGCTACAATCGACAGATACAATGGTATGGTTGATAAAGGTGTTGATGAAGACTTCGGTCGTGATCCAGAAACTATGACTAAGATTGAAAATGGTCCATTCTATGCTGTAGAAATTACTCCTACATTAGTTGCTACTACAGGTGGTGCTAAGAGAAATACAAAATCACAAGTATTAGACTGGAATGACGAAGTTATTCCTAACCTATACGAAGCTGGTGAATTAGGTTCATACGTTTCTAACCTATACCAAAACGGTGTATTCCTATCAGAAGCTATTGCTTCAGGTAGAGCTGCTGCTCAAACAGCACTTGGTGGAAAATCAACAGTTACTAGCGAAGTAACAATCCTAGAAGCTGGCGAAACAGCAAGTACTTCATTCTTCAAAGATGTAAAAGATGGAACATATGAAGTTCAAATTACTGGACAACATGGTGAATTCACATTAGCAGTTAAGGTTGCTCAAGGTAAAGTATCACTAATCCAAGTTGAAGATGGTGCAGACAATATGTTCATGGATGAAGAACAATTTGCAACATTAGTTAACAGCATTCGTGAAAAACAAGATCTAGATGTAGATACAATTTCAGGTGCTACACAAGAATCTCAAAATGTATTAGATTCAATTAGAGATTACTTCACAAAATAAAATCTATAAATAAGACCGTCATAATCTAAGTATTAACTTCAGGCTTGACGGCCTTTTTTATTTGCACAAAAATTTTCTGACTTTTTTGGGGGAATGGGCCTCTTTTTGCGAATAAGAGTAGTATAGGAGGTCATAGATGATGACAGAAAA
>CAJJTI010000051.1 GCA_905194705.1 uncultured Solobacterium sp.
AATATCTAGCTAATAACTCATTAGAATATTTAGTCATATAATTAGGCTTACGATGTTCATTCAATAATGTTTTTAAAATAATCACAAGATTATTTCTAACCATATCTTCAAAACTGTTTTGTCCTGTCACATTATATGCAATTCTGTAAAAGCTTCTATTCTTTTCGATAATTTCTAAAATAAATTGAATGTTATTTTCTACAATCTTACTGGAGTTAGCTGTTGGCACAAATTCACTTTGTCCATCACCCTCACTTTGTAAAGACTTGGAAACTTGTTCCGCATGAAAACTCTCTACAAAGTCATGATATACAATGGCATTTAAACAGTCATACTTATCATCAAAGTAGTTATAAAATGTAGCACGAATCACCCCTGTTGCATCACATATCTGCTTAATTGTTATCTTTTCAAATAAGTTTTTTAACATTAATTCTCGAAGATTTTCATATAAGCAAGCTCGCATATATCCTTTATGGTTTTCCATTTTTCACCTCAAATCAAGCCAAAAATCCTCGAATATAAATAGATGCTGAACACGATAATTAACATTCCACCACTTACGCCAAGAATACGTGTATGTTTAGCTCCTTGTGTATATCCGATATATTGAGCTATCAATATTACAATAAAAGAAATTACAAATATCATCAATACACTTACAATAATTTCTATTTTCGAAAAACTAAATCCAATACCCAAACACAATGTATCTATATTAGTAAAGATAGCTAATTTAAAACATTTTTTTAGATTGAAACTGTCATCCACACGCTCTTCAGACTCTTCTCTTTTTAATGATTTAAAGAATATATATACCCCAATAGTAAATATCAATATAATGGCAATAAATAACTTCATCTTAGAAGTAAGAAAACCAGTAAAAATAAATGATATCAAATAGCCAATTAATAATAATATTTCTGCAGCTAATGAATAAACAAGACTATAAAGCATAGCTTTCTTTAGTTCCAGCTTACGCATTGTTGCACCTTTATCCATCATTAATACAAAACTATCCAAGGATAAACCAAGACAGATAAAAACAGCTTGTAATAACCCCATAATTACCTCCCACTCGCAAATTGCATTATTATCATACATGGTTCAAAAATTTATTCTATAGACAAATAGATATGTTTGTAAATTCTTTCTACAAAACAAAAAGAAAAGGAATCCTAACGATTCCGTCTCTTATTAATAGGGGGAAAGAAATATCAAACTGTTTCGTTTGTTTGACACTTATATAATACTCAAAATAAATTTTGAGAGTTGGTCACTTTGTGAAAGAATGATGAAAAGTCATTTCACAACAATACCTAACAGTTTCGCAAAAGCAATTGCCTGTTCTTCATTTACAATTACACCTTTAATATCATTTGCTTCTACGACAATATTTGATATATTACACCTTGTAAAATCTAGATTTTTTAATTTTGTATCATAAAATTCTGCTCTCTTGAAATCACATTCTTCAGTTGCCATATTATCTATTTTGCACATTGAAAATCCTGTATCACTTAATACATCATCTATAAATCCACTATTTTTTATTTTTGATGAACTGAAGCAAGCATATTGAGCTTGTGTTTTTTCAACAAGTACATCTTCAAATGTACCTCTTGTAAAATCAGTTCCTGTTAATCGACATTTCCTAAAAATGACACGATGAAAAACACATTCTCTCATATCTATATTTGAAAAGTCACAATTTTCAAATATTACATCAGTAAACATCGCTCTTCTAATATGTTTTGTAAAAGTTATTTTGGTGAACTTACACTCAAAAAATTCTTTATAGTCTAATATCTTTGCACATTCTTCACTGTCAAAAAGAAAGTTATCTTGTCTATATTCTTCATTTATTTGATTAACTGGTAATAAATTTAATTCCCCGTTAAAACTTGGCTCTCTATTTTTCATATTCATATTTTACTACGAAGTGTTATCATAAACTTTAGAAATGGAGATTATATGTATTCAAAGTTAAATTTATATACACATGACGGTTTATTTCATGCGGATGATGTATTTGCTACAGCGTTATTATCTTTAATGTGTGAAGAAATCAATGTAGTTCGCGGACCAGATACAGAAATACCAAAAGATAAATCAAACTGGATTATTTATGATATTGGTGAAGGTGAACTCGATCATCATTCTCCAGCAAATAAAGAAGCTAATGGTGTTCATCCTGGTACGCTTATCCCTTATGCTGCATGCGGTCTAGTGTGGAAAAAATATTATAAAGAAATATTAGAAGGTATTGACTGTCCTGAAGAATATTATGACAAAGTATTTATTTCTTTAGATAATTCACTCATTCAGGGAATTGACTGTTTCGATAATGGCTATACTCCTGTAAGTTTATTACTTGAAAAGATGCCAAATATACCAAGAGAGCAAAAGAAACAATTACAAAACAGTGGTGACTTAGGCTTTACAATCAGTAAAGTTATTAAAGACTTCAACCCAGGATGGAACAGTGATTACAGTTATTATGAAGCCTTTATGGATGCTGTATCTTTCGCCAAAGACATTTTATTAAATCGTTTAGATAGTATTATCTCAGGTTTAGATGCGACTGATTATGTATTACAATGTATCGCCTTCTCTTCTAATCATATTATGACAATGGATAAATTTGCCCCTTGGGAAGGTGTACTAAAATCACAAAAAAATGATCCAATTGCCCAGGATATCTGGTATGTTGTATATCCCGCATTAAGAGGTGGCTGGAATATACAATGTGCTTTAAGTAATCCTGATGATCGTACAAGCTTTAGACATCCATTACCTTCAGAATGGTATGGCTTAAGATATGATGAACTAGCAAAAGTATCTGGCGTAAAAAGTGCCCAATTCTGTCATATTTCTGGTTTTTTAGCTGGTTGTAAAGATAAAGATGACACTTTAAAAATGGCCTATATCGCTATGCATAAGTAAAAGGAGCGCTTGCTCCTTTTCATTTACTTATTCGATAATGACCAGCTATATCATTTCTTTTTTCTAAAATATCTTCTTCATATCTTAATTGCCACGGGTTACTATGGTGAATGACATAGGTTATACCCTTTGAATTTCTTCTATCAGAAACAATTCCTATATGATTCGTAAATATAACAATATCTCCACCCTGCCACTCTTCTATATCATTTATATCCGTTGTTAAACTTATCGCATTGTGTTTAAAATATATCTTTAAATTTTTAACACGCCGAAAATCAATATTTGCATCTACAACAGAAATATCATATTCTTCCGGGTATTTTATAACATCTTCTTCTACCAGCTTCTGTAAGTCATATCCTGCATTTTTCAAAGCATATCCTACTACATCCACACATGTTCCATATTCATCATCTGGATAGCCTGTAGAATAATATTTACTTTTATATTTAGGTTTTTGACTTATATATTCTAATGCACTATCTAATATATCCACTTCATCATCTATACCATCACTATCTTTATCTACTGAACTATGGAATTGGGGTATTTCCCTACTGTATTTATTTACTAAGCGTTTTGATGATGTATTTTGATAACGTAATAAAATAAACCCAAAAATAAGTGATAATACGATAATTGTAATTAAAATTAGTTTTTTATGTTCCTTCATCATATTTCTATTATATATATTCCCAAATATTAAAAACTATCTTTTTATTATCGTTCATGCCTATTTTCACTAAGAGTTCAATAGAATAAGCAAATATTCATGTATAATTATGCGAATTACCACCTTTTTTCGCACTAAATAACGTGAATTATATATAAAAAATGCCAAAAGTAGCACATCACACACTATTTGGCATCTTTGCTTTAAAACATGAGATTTTTTCAGTTTATGTTTGTTGATATTATTCTAATCCTTTATTTAGGTCTTTGTTGAAATTGATTATTTTGTTTTGCAGAAAGATTTGTTTGTAAAGAGGTTATTGTTACAGTACTTACTTCAATACCACCCTGAATGATTGTATAAGTTTTTCCTGTTTCCAGTTTATTTGAAGCAATAACAAGATTTTCATAACCTTTTTCACTTGAATATGTAAATACAACATTACCTTCTTCATCTAGTATTTGTGTATCATTTGACGCATCAATCATTAAGCTGTTTACTTTTGAAGTATCACTCGGTAATAAAGCCATCATGCTGCTACCTCCAGCGAGTAGTGTTCCTCCATTTATTGTTAGTATAGACTCATCATTTTTCATATTGCTTCCGATAAAAGAAGAATCTATTGTATTTATACCATCATCACTACTTGTAATACTTATATTTCCATCATTGATGATTAACTCTTTCGCTTCTAAACCTTCATAAGACATCGAAATATCAATCGATCCACTATTAATCGTTAAAGCTTGATCAGCGTGAATACCAGCATCACCTGATTTAAGGTTAAAAGTTCCGCCTTCTATCGTAATTGATCCATTAGCAGCTGTTATTACAGATGAAGTTACCCATAATAAATATGCTATAATGGATTTCCCTTTGATGCCAAAATATGCAGTATTAGATCCTAAAATGACATATACATTGCCTAAATCTCTTACTGCTTCAACTGGTATGGATGCTTTAACTCATGCAATTGAAGTTTATATTGGTAATTCAACAACAAAGAAAACAAGAGAACTAGCTCTTCTTGCAATTCGTGGTATATATCAAAATATACTTACAGCTTACACAGAACCAACAAATGAAATTGCTAGAAGAAATATGTCATTAGCAGCTTATCAAGCAGGTATTGCCTTTTCCATAAGTTATGTAGGTTATATTCACGCTATTGCGCATTCTCTTGGTGGCTTCTATGATATACCGCACGGCCTCGCTAATGCTGTTGTAATGCCTATTGTATTAGAATCTTATGGAAGTAGCATTCACAAAAAGATGCATGATATTGCTATTGCAGCAGGTGTCAGTAGTCAAGATGATTCTGATGAAGATGCTTGCAATAAAATGATTCAATCTATAAAAAAATTAAATCAAGAAATGAATATTCCTAGTCATATAACAGAAATACGTACAGAAGATATACCAAAGTTAGCTCATCATGCTACTAAAGAAGCAAATCCCCTCTATCCTGTTCCTGTGATATATGATGATGATAAACTTGCCGCATTATATAAATTAGTTAAAGGAGATATTGAATATGGAACTAATGAAAATATGCAATATGCAAAAAGAGTATTTTTTAAGTGGTGAAACCCTTTCTATCTCTTTCCGTAAAAAACAACTGCAAAAACTATATGATGTTACAAGCAAGTATGAAGATGAAATTGTTAATGCTTTAAAAGAAGATTTAGGTAAAAGTAAAGAAGAAAGCTATATGAGTGAAATCGGTATGGTTAAAACTGAAATCACCCATATGTTAAAACACATTACTTCCTACAGCAAGAAAAAGTATGTATCAAGCCCTTTAGCACAGTTTGTTTCTTTCAGTTATAAAAAGAGTGTTCCTTATGGTACTACACTTATTATGTCACCATGGAATTATCCTTTTCTGTTAACTCTTGATCCCCTTGTTTGTGCTATCGCTGCAGGTGATACTGCAGTACTAAAACCAGGACCTGCATCTATACATACTAATGCCATCATGAAAAAGATGATTGAAGAAATATATGATGAAAAATATATCACTTTAATTGAAGGTGGAATTGATGTTGCAAACAATCTATTAGACCAGGATTTTGATTTTGTATTTTTTACTGGTGGTACAGCAACAGGACAAATCATTTATCAAAAATGTGCTGAAAAGATGATTCCTTGCGTATTAGAACTAGGTGGAAAAAGTCCATGTATCGTTGATGAAACTGCAGATATATCTTTAAGTGCAAAAAGAATTGTCTTTGGAAAATTCTTAAACTGTGGACAAACTTGTGTTGCCCCAGACTACATTCTTGTTCATCAATCCGTAAAAGATAAGCTAATTCAAGAACTGATCAAACAAATACATAAACAATATAGTAATACCCCTTTACAAAGTCCAATATATGGAAAAATCATTCATGAGGGACAATATAATCGATTATTAGGTTTATTAGATTTATCTAAAGTTATATATGGTGGTAACAGTAATAAAGAAACTTTACAAATTGAACCAACAATTATGGATCGTGTCACCTGGAACGATAAAGTAATGCAAGAAGAAATATTTGGACCTATTTTACCCGTATTAACTTATGAAAATTTTGATGAGATGTTAAATGAATTAAAGAGAAAACCTCATCCACTTGCTTTCTATTTATTCACAAAAAACAAAGATCATATTTCTAAAGTAGATAATGAAATGATATTTGGTGGCGGATGTATCAATGATACAATCATTCATCTTGCAAGTACTGAATTAGGATTTGGTGGTGTTGGTGCAAGTGGTATTGGTAAATATCATGGAAAAGATGGTTTCGATGCTTTCTCTCATACAAAATCAATTATAAATAAAAAATGTTGTATAGATTTACCTATGCGATATGCTCCATACAACAATAATTTATATAACAAATTAATTCGTTTCTTCATGAAATAAAAAAACTGCAATTGCGGTTTTTTTATACTTTATTACTTTACAAAAAGATTTGAATTGAATAAATCAAATATTTAATTAATAACACACAGTAAATGCAGGTCTCATTTTTTCAATTTGTCCTCGCGTCAGCCTATATTCAATTGCTTTTTTTTCCCAATTTTCCCTAACAATCTTAAGAATATCATCTGCATAAACTTTGGCATCTGATTTTGAAATACCAAATTTTATTGCGGATTGAATAGCTAGATCAATATTGATTCTATTATCATATTCGTTAATATTAAGAGAAAGCTCATCTCCATAAGGGACTGGATTAACATCATATAGTGGTGAAAGAATCCATCCTTTTTTTGTAAAAATAAAAGCATGATTCCGTAAATGATCATCAGTATTACTAATCGCCATATTAAAAACAATGCGTTTCCAAAGCTCTACCAAATCCTTTTTCGGCTGTGCACCACAAGACTTGATAAACGATGCAATATCCAAATAACTGCTCCCGTCAGCAGCTGATGCACCATCTGTTTTACCAAGTAAAGTCATTGCAGAAGCAAAATGTATTCGTTTATCACCTTGGCGGTCAAACCTTTTAATTAAGAACGTGCTCCCTAAAGAGGAGAATTTTTCAAGTTTAGCATTTGGAACATTTAATCCACACTGCAACGCAAGATCATGCGCCACCATTTCCCAAGCACCCGTATCATTTTCATCATTCTTTGATGGAAATTTTGCAATCCACAGCTCTTTTTGTGTGTCTAAAATTGTTGCTTTTGGTCTTGCACCACCAAGAGAAGAGCCAGGTTTAATCAATTGATTTAACCATTTTTCAGATAATCCTGTTTCATCATTTTCATAATTTCTTGATGCTTCCTCAAGTGTATGAAGTGTAGTCCATGGTGGAGCAGCGGCATCTTTATCATCAGAAAGAAATGATCCTGCTGTATCTAACTTAAATCGAATACCACCCATTCTAGTTTCATCATATACACCCATCAAATAATCACTATCATGAAGTTTAGAAGGTTTCCTACCCTCTTTTTCTGCAAGAATTCTTTCACGTTTATTCATAAGAACTCGTCCCCAACAATCTGGTGAAGCATCTGCAAATAAACCAAAAATATTTTTACCAATCGGGTACTGTCTACCAGAATATGGTCTAAGTTCTGGATCAAGAATTAAAGATAGTTCAGTTTTTTTTAGCCATTCTTTATCGTATTCAAACGAATAAGATTCATAACCTTTTATAATGTTTACAAAAAGTGTTCCCATAAGCAGTGGACGCTCGTCACTAAAATCGTCATAAACAAAAATATTTTTTTGATTTGTTAACATTATTCAGATCTCCTCGGTGCACGTTTTTTTGCTATCAAATTCAAATCCTGCATTTGTCTACCCATTTCATCATCTTTAGCAATAAGAAGTAAATCATTATCCAAATTGTTTAAAGCATGTAGAACAGCCGCATAAATTCCCATTGCAACAGATGGATCTCCTTTTTCAACTTTCCAAAGAGAAGCACGACTGACGCCTGCCCGTTCAGCAACCAGCTCAGTAGATAAACTTCTTCTAAGTCTTGCAAGTTTTATCTGTTCGCCCATAGTTGTTAATATTTCTTCTGTTTTCGGTAATATATTGTATGCCGCTTTTTTCATCTATACTTCCTCTCATTTATGTTTACTATTGTAAACATAATTATTATATTCGTCTATAATTAAAAGCATTATATTTCAAGCACATTTATAATGCTACCTTTAATCAGTTATAATTTTTTAAAATTTCAGCATTCAATCTTTTACTCCACAGGAATTATTTTTATATAACTTAATAATATCAACAAACAAATCATTAACTATATGTAGCGCATTTATTAACTTTCTAAAAAATTCATAACGAGCTTAACCATTGTTTCTTTTTCTTCCGGTCTTGATTCTGCAATCATCAAAGTTATAGCAACAAGAGCACTATTAGGGATAATTTGCTTTTCATCAATAATCAAATGCTGATTCTCATTCAAAAATTTAAGAAAAATAGAAGCTCCAATTCGTTTACATCCATCAGCAAAAGGATGATCTTTCACCAAAAAGTAAAGTAAATTAGCTGCCTTTTCTTCAACACTTGGATACATTTCTTGACCAAATACATTTTGATATACAGCTGCAATAATCCCATTTAATTTACCTGGTTCTTTTTCAACACCAAATACATCAGAAAAACCAATATATTTCATAGAATCGATAAGAGCTCTACACTCTTCATACGTTAATCGATAAATTGAATCATTACCTTTCGGCTTAGAAATACAGCCATGATCATAATCATCAAGTAATGATAGTGCATTTGAATATGCATCAATAACATTTAATACTTCTTTTTCTTCTATATCTAATGCAGAAGCTAACATTTTAGATTGAATCGCAATAGTTTTATTTAAAATTTCAAGTCTTTTCTTATTTATTGCATATCCTTTCATCATATAGTCTTTTAATATGGAAGTTGCCCATTTACGAAAGATAACACCATTTTGAGATTTCACACGATATCCTACAGAAATAATCATATCAAGATTATAGTATTCAATTGATCTTTGTATTTCTCTATTCCCTTCAGTTTGAACTGTCGCAAATTTTGCGACAGTTGAATTATCTAACTCTTCTTTTAATGCATTATTAATATGTTTACCAATTGTTTTGACATCTCTGTCAAATAATTGTGCAAGTTGATTACGATTTAACCATACTGTTTCATTATCCTGTGAAACTGTAACATCTAGCTGTAAATCACCATTTACAAATTTAATAATTTCGTTATTCATAATCCTCCTATATATCTTTATAGGCAAGAAAAAGTGAAATTCCTTAAAATTTCTTCAATTATTTTAAAAAATTACTCGTCGTCTTAAGGCAAACAAGAATTATACCTTTATAGCTCTAGAGAATCTTCATTTAAAAGAAAGTCATAAATGCTCATTGAAGTAATGCCGTTTTCATCTCTTGTTACATTGATTACATCTTTAACAATTACAATTTTCTTAAATGAATCATCAACATTTAATAAAGAAGCTTTTTCTTGAATTTCCTTTTCAAGCGTTGGCATACTAAATGCTGATTGAATATAATATCTTTTACTACCAAGGTTCGCAACAAAATCAATCTCTAGCGATTTGCGAAATTGTTTACCATTTAAACCGTATTCTCTTTTTTCAACAACACCTACATCGACGCTATAACCTCTATATCTTAGTTCATTATAAATGATGTTTTCCATAAGATGAGTTTCTTCTACTTGTCTAAAACCTAGCCTAGCATTTCTAAGACCTATATCTTCGAAATAAAATTTCATAGGAGTTCCTATATATTTTCTTCCTTTGACATTGTAACGCTGAGCTTTCGAAATAATAAAGGCATCTTCTAAATATTCGATATATTGTCTTATTGTATTGATACTAATACTAGATTGAATAGAGCTCTTAAAAGTTGCTTGTATTTTAGATGGGTTAGTTAAAGATCCGACTCCAGATGCTAATACATTGATTAAATCTTCTAATTCTTGGGTTTTTTCAATATGATAACGTTCAATAATGTCTTTTAAATATGTTTCATTAAATAGATTTGTTAGATAATTTATCTTTTGTGTTTCCGTTTTCATAGTAACAGTTAGTGGAAGCCCACCATAAACAATATAATCTGCAAAGGCGTGATACATATCTCCTTCATAAACTTGTGTAAATTCTTTAAAAGTTAATGGATAAATATGAATTTCATCACCTCTGCCTCTAAATTCAGTAATAACATCTTTTGATAAGAACTTAGAATTACTGCCTGTAACATAAGTATCAGCATTAGGCAAATGAAGTAAAGAATTTAATACCTCTTCAAAATCATTTAACATTTGCACTTCATCTAACAGAATATAATATTGTTCATCATCTACCATTAATGAGTTAATATATTCTAAGATAATATCAGGATCTCGGTATTTTTTATTTTCTCTTTTATCTAATTCAATTTTAATAATATGAGATTCTTTTACACACTGACTTTTTAAATAATCATTAAAAAGAGTAAATAGCAGATATGATTTTCCTGATCTTCTAATTCCGGTAACTACTTTTATCATATTGTTATTCATTCGGTTTATCAGTTCATTCAAATATTTATCTCTAGCAATTTTCACACTTATCACCTCTTTGATTATTTTTGTCATATATGACACTATTTTTCAATATATCTTTGTGATATACATTATGAACATTACACATCTAAAAATCAATAGCATTTTGACTGTTTCTGTCATATGTGACATTTTTTATCAATAGATTATAATCCCATCATTTCTCGTATGATTCGATCACTCATTTTAACTGTACCAACAAGAACCAACATATTGAAAGATAATTGAGCAATATATGACCAAACCTGCGTTACCGCTGCCGCACTTGTATCTACAACAGGTGGTGTTGAAGCAAATAAAGAAAAGATTATACAGGATAATAAAATAACTGCACCCTCAAGTAATACTGCACAATAACTTCTGACAAAACTTTTTTCAACACTTTGTGATGGTTCTCCTGCAAAAGTTGATAGTGGAATAGAAGCCAAAGCAGTATACATATATAACTTAAAGAATCTTCCATATACTGTCATAATCAAAATAAATGAAAGCACAGTAATAAGTAAGCCACCAATCAAAGTTACTGCCCATAAAGGGATACTTTCAAAGAAACCGCAACTCTCAATAGTTGTAATGTAAGCGTCAATAAGTTTACTAGCTAAAGTAATATTAAGATTGTCACTATCTTGCCATCCTAAGGAAGTAGTTAGATCACCTTGCGGGTCTGCATCAATAAGTAATACTCTTTTACCTTGCATAGCTAAACCAATACCAAGATTTACTGTTGTATTCGTCTTGCCAACTCCACCCTTTTGATTACATATTGCAATCACTTTGCAGATTGACATTTAATTGTCCTCCTTTCTACATTAGCCATAAATCTACATATGGCTATGTAAAGTCAAGAGAACATCTTGACTATAAATGTTAATTGTTTACTAGTATTTGTCTCATCCCCCTAGTAAGGGAAATTAATAGGTAGTAAGTAGCTTTCTTACATCATAGGAATCTCACCTCTGCCGGGTTCTCCGCCAGCTCCGTAGAGAAGTATCATTATCATTCTGA
>CAJJTI010000052.1 GCA_905194705.1 uncultured Solobacterium sp.
TGTTTAATATACATACCAAACTGTACAAGAATTGGTTTGTCTAAACCGTACTTTGCTCTAAGCATTGCAATTAGTTCAGGATTAGGGTTATCCTTTCCCGCTAGAAGTCTTGTAGGATCTCCTGGCGCAAGTCGTACAATAACGAAATTGAATAATATAGAGAATAAAACAACTAAGGCCCCTGTTCCGAGTCGTTTTACAATATAACGTTTCATCGCGCTTCCCCCTTCGTAATGTTGTATATGATACCACATTTTTTCACAATATTTACATGTTTTTCTTATTTTGTATAATAATTTACATTTATTTATGAAAATCTACATATTTGTTTACATTTTATTCAAAAATAAATGAAAACAGGTATAATGGCTTTATATGTAAATGGAGGAAAATAAAATGATTATTCGTGGTGGTCGTATTCACGATGGTAATGGTCGTATTTATGAAAGCGACATTCTAGTGAAAGATGGTCAAATTATTAAAATTGCAAAAGATATTAAAGATGGAGAAGAAACAGTAGTAGATGCTACTAATAAAGAAATATTTCCAGGGTTTATTCAAACTTTATCCTTCTGGGGAATTAACGGTTCTGCAAGTGAAATTCGTCCCTCCTCTCAAGATAATGATGAATTAAGTAACCCAATTACACCTGAACTTGATGTTCGCTATGCCTTCAATGGTCACGCTGCAACTACTCAACAGCTTGGTGCTTTTGGACTAACAACAATTGGTGTTACACCAACAGATAACAATTTATTTGGTGGCGCAATGGCTGTATTTGAGGTCGATGGAAACAATGCTTTCAAGATGTGTTTGAAATCATATGCCGGCATGAAGGCAAGTGTTTCAGAAAAAGTGAAAAATTCTTACAAAGCAAAAGCAGCTCCACAGACAAAGATGTGGATTTTCCAAAAACTTGAAGAAGAACTTCGTAAAGCCAGCGAGTATAAGATAGAAGATGGTAAAGAAAGAGATATGAAACTTGAAGCTGTTCAAAAAGTTGTAACCGGTGAATTGCCTCTCTTTATCTCTTGCGACAATGAACAGGACATTGCACATGTTAAAGAAATTGTAGAACCATATAAAGATTTAAAACTTGTATTATGCGATGGCTTTGGTATTAAGGAAGATGATACATGGATAAATGATGGTAAGACATCTCTTGTTGTTCGCTCTGCTTCTGCAACTATGGATTCTACTGCAATGACACTCGACTTAAAAGCTGTTGCTAAATTAAGTGAAGAAGGAATGCCTGTAGCTTTATCTGGTGTAGACAGTGGTTTCCAAATTAGAGAAGATGTGTTGTGGTTAGGAATTGCCATGATGAAAGTAATGCATGATGAAACAAAGGTATTACCAATGATGACTTCTACTCCAGCTAAATTATTAGGCGTATTTGACAAGACTGGTTCTATTGAAGAAGGAAAACGTGCAGATCTAGTTATCTGGAGTGACAATCCATTAGAAACATACAGCGCTTCAATTGAAGCTACATATATGAATGGCAAAGTTATTTATAAGAAGGGAGATGTAATGAGATGTATCTAATTAAAAATGGCACAGTTTATACAATGGGAAAAGATGGTGTAGTTCATACAGATCTTCTTCTTAATGATAATGGCAAAATCGAAACTTTAGGTAATGACTTAGGTGAAGTTAACGCTACTATAATTGACGCAACAGATAAAGCGGTTATTCCAGGATTTGTTGATGCACACAGTCACATTGGTGGTGTTAGAGAAGATGGCGAAGATTTAAATGAATTAACTAACCCTGCCACTCCTGAAATGGATGCCTATTATGGTATTGATCCAAAAGACAAGCAATTCAAGATTGCTATTCAAAATGGTATTACCACTTCCTGCTTGACTCCAGGCAGTGGTAACGTTATCGGTGGATGGGCTATTGTTCTAAAATCTAATGAAGGTAGAATACAAGAGCGTTTATTAAAACATCCTGCAGCTTTAAAAGCAGCTATGGGTATTAATCCAAAAGGAGTTTATTCCAAAAAAGATGCTTTACCAATGACACGTATGGGTATTGCCTTTATCCTAAGAGATTACTTAAGAAAAGTAAAAGAATATATGGCCAAGAAAGAAGCAGCAAATGGTGATCCATCAAAATTACCACCATTTGATCTAGGTCTTGAACATGGTATTCCAGTTTTGAAGAAAGAAATTCCTTTAAAAGTTCATACATATATGCATGATATGGTTACAGTTGTAGAAATAGCTAAAGAATTCGATATTCTTGTAACTATTGACCATGCTCAGGGTGCAAGTGACTACTATGATGTATTAAGCGATTCACATGTTCATGGTGTAATCTTTGGTCCTATCTGTTCTGGCTTATTTGCTGGTGAAGGTGGAAAGATTGACTTTGAATGTCTAAAAGGACTTGATGATAGAAATGTAAATGTATGTGTAATGACTGATGGCCCTGTAACACCTAATAACTTACTTGTATATCAAGCTGGTGAAGCAGTAAGAAGAGGTATGGATCCTGTTAAAGCATTAGGTTTACTTACTTCTAATCCTGCAAAAATTATTCTTTGTGAAGACCGTGTAGGTTCAATTGAAAAAGGAAAAGATGCTGATATCCAGATTTACAGTGCCCTTCCTACAAAATATGTAGATGCAAATCTTGAAACAGTACTAATTAACGGAAAGGTAGAATACAAGCATGACTAAATATAAATATCCTGTATGTAGAAAAAGTGATTTAGTTGAAGATCATTTTGGTTATAAACTACCATGTCCTTATACATGGCTAAGAAACACAAATGATCCTGAAGTACTGGATTTTACAAGAAGAGAAAATGAATTTACGGATGCGTGGTTCAATCAGAACGAAGTTAGTCAAAAAATTACTGATTTAAAAAATGAACACTTTGATTCTTTACCTAACAGTATTAGCCCTTGGAAAGATGGTTATATCGCTACTGAAGAAAAAGAAGGTAACTACTCTATCGTTTCTTTAGATGCAAGTTTCAATAAAACAGAAACATTATTCAAACGTTATGACCTTCCAAAGTACACACCGTTTTCTGCAAGTGCCTGCCCAGTTGATGAAAACTTGTTAGGTATCATGGCCCAGGTCGATGCTGCACCTCGCCCAGACTATTTAGCATATGATGTTAAAACCGGTAAAATCTTAGCAACATTACCATTAACATTCAGTGGTACATGGTCTAAAACAAAAAGATATTTATATGCAGCCTGCACTGAAGTAAAGGAAAATGATTCTATCACAAGTATTCTTCGCTATAACGCTGATACAGACAGTATAGAAACTATTTTCACTTATCCTAAATACTCAATATTTGGTCACGTTACTGCAGCAAGTGATAATAAAACTCTGATTTTTACTTTCTGTAAAGATTATTCAAATGATTATTACTATTCCTACAACGAAGAAACTGGTGCAATCACCCCAATCAATGCGGATAATGCCTTAGAAATATCTTATCTAGATACAATAGCTGATAAACATTACTTCATCACGCATGTCGATACAGTTCATGGAATCTTGTTAAGTGTAGAAGATGGTAAAGATTTTACCAGTGCAAAGCAAGTAAAAGAAGAAACAGACTACTTCTTAGAAAGTGGTTTCTCATATAATGACAAGCTATATGTATTAGAAACAAAAGATGCATGCTCATACTTATATTGTGTAGATGATGATCAATTTATCGACTTGCCTGATGCGGTTGCTAACTTATCTTTAAGTGGCGAAGGTAAAGACTTCAAGATATTTTCAATTGATTCCTTCACAAATAGACCGCAATTATTAAAATTTGATGGAAATTCACTATCTCCTTTAACAAAAGGACAAGAAGTAAATCCAAATCTAGTTGTTGATTTAAAATGGGCAACAAGTACTGATGGCACTGATATTCCTTATTATTTTGTTCATCTGAAAGATGCAAAATGTGATGGTACAAATCCAACAATGATGTATGGATATGGTGGATATAACAGTGCTATGCCTCCTCAATCAGTAGAAAGAGTATCCCAGACTAATATCCGTCACTGGGTAGAAAATGGTGGCATCTATGTTCATACACTGTTAAGAGGTGGTAGTGAATACGGTCCTAAGTGGCATGAAGGCGGCATGCTTATGAACAAGAAAAACTGCTATGCTGACTTTATTGCCATCGCCGAAAAAGTCATCAAAGAAAACTGGACCAGTCCAGAACATCTTGTTATTACAGGCTGTTCTAATGGTGGCTTGTTAATGAGTACACTGGTTACTATGCGTCCTGATTTATGGGGATGTGTCATTGATTCTGTACCACATACAGATATGATTCACTTTGTTGAAGATGACCGTGGCGCAATGTATATCACAGAATATGGTGATCCTAGAGCTAGCAAAGAATGGTTTGAATATTTCTTAAGTTATTCTCCAGTACATAATGTCAAAAAAACAAATTATCCACCTGTATATATCCAGACTGGTGAATGTGACAACAACGTTCCTCCATACCACGGAAAGAGCTTTGCGGCCACAATGCAGGAAAATAACACAAGTGATAACCCAATCTTGTTAAGAGTATTAAAACTTGGTTCTCATGATAGAGGTCAGGGAGAAGTATTCTGGAAGACTATTGCTGAAATGCATGTCTTTATTGATAAAGCATTAAAAATTGATTTCTAATATAACTAGAGGGCGTAAAGCCCTCTTACATTTTAAGGAAGACTATATGATTATTCGTTATGCAAAAGAAGAAGACGCAAAAGAATTATTAGATATATATGCTTATTATGTAACTAATACTGCAATCACCTTTGAATATGATGTGCCAACACTGCTGGAATTCAAAAATAGAATTAAGCATACTTTAGAAAATTATCCCTGGATTGTTGTTCAAGATAATAATGAAATAGTTGGATATGCTTATACAAGTCCACTAAAAGAAAGAGCTGCTTATCAATATTCTGTTGAAACAAGTATTTATGTAAAACACGGCCTTTTAAAAAGTGGTATAGGTAAAGCTTTATACAATAAACTTGAAGAGATCTCTTTAAACCAGAATATCCAAAACATGTATGCCTGCATTGCCTATAATGACATAGATGATGAATATCTAACCAAAAACAGCGTCCAATTCCATAAGCATCTTGGTTATCGCTTAATTGGTGCATTTAAAAAATGCGGCTATAAATTCAATCGTTACTATGACATGGTTTGGATGGAAAAAGAAATAGCACCCCACAAAGTAGATGCTACTCCTTTTATTCCTTTTTCTAAATTAGTATTCTAATATATTTTTATCATAGAAAGTAGAATTCAGAGATAACTCATAGTTTAAATAATTTTCCCCTAATTCTTCTAATAATGTAGGTGTATCAGAATATAAATCTGTACCTAGACCTAAACGATCTCCCTTAATGGTTACACCCATTGCGGATAAAGTCGTAGGAAATAAATCCATCGTACTATAGAGCCTTGTTGTATCAGGCTCTTTTTTACTTGAATTGATAATTACCGTATATGTCTTACGTTCATAATCATCAGGCATATCTTCATAATACTTGCTGTCCATACATAGATGATCACCATTTAATACAATAACAGTATCTTCACCCCATGGTTGAGCCTCAATCCATTCTACTAACTCACTTACTTTTTTAGAGCTGCATGCAAGCACATTTGAATATTGAGAAGTAAATGTATCTGGACAATCATCACATAAGTAACCATCCACAAAATGGGTATCAGCTGTTAATAAAGATAAAGCAAATGGTTCATCACTTTCCGCCAAAGAAGTTAGCTCTTCTTTGGCATATGTAAATAACTTGTCATCTTCATATCCCCACCAGACATAATAACTTCGATTAGGTAATTTATTGTTATTTCTAGCCCAGTAATAATCATCTATATCATAGTTACCATGTTCCTTAAAGTAGACATCACGATTACCAAATTTCGCATCACTGCCTAACATAAAGACATTATGATAACCTTCTTTTTCTAAGATATCTCCAAGAGTAGTTGCGCCTGGCATAAAAGAAGAAATAGAATTTATATTATTAGTTAGCACATGATTTATACCAAGTGGTAAGCCACTAGTTTGTGCAACAAGCCCAGCAATTGTCCAGGTACTGTTATATAAAGATCTTGCTCCATTCAATATATTTGTATCGCCATTAAAACAATCGTTTTCTAATGCAATATCTGTTAATTCAGGAATAACATTTACACTCTTGCCACCACCATGGCTTTCATCTGCCAAGGACATTTCCATAGATTCCATATAAATATATACAAGATTCTTTTTCTTTTCTGGAAAGGTTAATTCTACATTTGCTGTACTAACATAGTATTTATCATAAATCTCTGTATCAATTCTTCTTGCGGCTAAATAATCAATTAAATAATAGTTATCTGCTAAACTTACTAAAACTATACATATCGCAATAAAACCACATATCGTTGCAACAAAATGCAAACTGTATTCTTTAATCATTTCTTTCGCTTTCAGGTTGAATTTACGATACCGGTTTGCTTTTTTTATAAAGTATTTTTTTATAAATGCAACAATCGTACATCCGATTACAGCAATTAAAATATAAATCCCCGCTTGAATAAGTGTAGGTAAAAACGTTGACCAGTTAGATCCTTCAAGATTTGTATTTAAATGGAATACAAGCTGATCTATGGTAATACCTGAAAAGCTTGATAATACATACTCTTCTGCCACAATTAATGTTGCAAACAAAATCCAGATAAGATATAAGCTGATATTTTGATGTATATACCATTTCTTTTGAGGCATCTTGCCTGTTTCATAAATCTTTCTTATCTTACGAATATTCCTTAAAAGAATATATAAAATAATTGAAACAACAATTGCAGATATATGAATAAATATTTTAGTGACTGCATTATACGCTTCTAACTGTACAAATAAATCATCAGTAAAAGTAACTGTATATTCTGTATAAAAGACATCATCTGCTCTTTCCATTATTGGATTATTTGTATTTGTATTATAGGAAACACTATCAATTACTTTATCTTCTTCAAGATCATAAATAACTATATTTAAGCCATTCCCTTGATCTGCGCACTCTACACCATCAACTAAAACACTTGCATAATTCCCATGATAATATCCACATGATGTAAGTGAAACGATATGATTCCCAATATTAAATGTATTTACAAGGGAATTTCTATCCGCTTCTACGTAACTTTCATTTTTATAAGAATAGGCAATATAACTGTCTCCTGATTTAAGACTAAGTGGGGTTTTTTGAATATTTAAACCGAGTAAAGAATCTCTCATCTCTGTAGAAAAACCTATTGTGGAATTGCCTTTTACCACAAAGAAGAAAGCATAGTCTTTGTCTTTATATTCATTTATAAATTCTGTAAGTGTTAAATTATCTTTAAAATATGTATTTTTAGGGAACTTCTTTTCTTCACCACTTTCAAAAGAATCTAATGTAATACGTGATAAATATTCACCATCCTGGGCATTACCTGTTAATGTACCTGTAGGAATACCAGCATAAGTAAAATTAGCGTAATAATCATCAGTCGTTACTAATGTCAATCCAGAATCTTTATGTATTGAACGATCTACTTTAAGACTGTCTTTATTTGTGACTGTACCATTATCTGTTTTGCATGATAAAGAAATAATCTCTCCACTTCCTTTTGGATAGAAATGTATTTCATTAGAAAAAGGGAAGAAACCCAAAACAAGTACAATAATAATTAGTACTCTAAAAATATAATCTACAATATATCCCCTTTTTTGCATAAATGTAATTATACATGATACAAAAAGAAAAAGTGGTTAGATTTAGTTATCTTTCCACTCTAATTCTCTCTTAGCGAATAAAATTTGTTCTTATTTTTTCTTCATATACAGGCATTTCTACGCCATTAAGCTTACCTATTTCAATACACTTTAAAAGCCATGCCATATTAACCGCAAGCGTACGCATTGTTTGTAATCCTTCTGCATCAAGAAGTGCTTCTTCACGAGTGTTTCCATGGATCTGATTCCAGTATTGGGATGTTACAACTGGCATATTACTCATTTCAAAATATTTATTCAGTCTTTCATAAGAAGATGTAGCACCACCTCTTCTGCATGAAACAACAGAACTTGCCGGTTTAGAGCTTAATCTAGGTGCACTTGTATAAAATAATCGATCCATGAAAGCAGTAAGTTGTCCACATGGCCCACCATAATATACTGGTCCACCAAAGATAAAGCCATCAAATTCATCCAGTCTGTTACTTATTTCATTTACACAATCATCAAATATGCACTTGCCTGTTTTCTTACATTTACCACAAGCAATACAACCCTGCACTGCTTTAGTACCAAGCCAATATATCTCAGTTTCAACACCTAATTCATTTAACTTCTTTGCACACTCATCTAATGCTGTAAATGTACAACCATTTTGATGAGGACTGCCATTTACTAATAGCACCTTCATAATTTATTCTCCATTTCTTTTTTTATTATGATTCTTTTGAAAAAAATTATCAATTAAGTATATTCTATATATAACGAGGTGATACATATGATAACAAAAGAAGAACTGTTTACACTCATTGATGAAAGTAAAGATGAATTTCTATCATTAGGAGATAAATTGTACCACTGCCCTGAACTGGGCTTTAAAGAATTTCCCGCAAAAAAGTTATTAGTCGAAAAATTCAAAGAATATGGCATTGATGTAGAAGCTGAATATTTTGAAACAGGCTTTCAAGTATCTATTGGATCAGGATTTCCTAAAATCGGCTTAATCGCTGAACTTGATGCGATTATCGTTCCAGAACATCCTGAAGCGAATAATCCTGATAAATGTGCTCATGCATGTGGTCATTCTATGCAATGTACAATCATGGCTGACGCTTTAATCAATTTGTTTAAATCTAAAATAACAGAATCACTTCCTGGTACAATCACACTGTTTTTTACTCCTGGAGAAGAATTTGTAGATTTAGATTATCGTCGAAAACTCATCAAAGAAGGTAAAATCAATTATCTCAGTGGCAAACAAAACATGCTCGCTGCGCATATATTTGATGACTATGATGTAATTATCCACTGCCATGCTATAGGAGAAGGAAAAGATAAATTTAACATTAACTCTACTCTAGCTGGATTTATATACAAAAAATTCAACTTTATTGGTGTAGAATCACACGCTGGTGCTTTACCACATTTAGGCAAGAATGCTTTAAATATGTTTGCATTATTCCAAAGTGCTATGGGAATGTTAAGAGAAACATATGAGGAAGATGATAAAGTCAGATTCCATGGTATTGTTACAAATGGTGGTCAAACTGTCAATTCTATTCCTTCCCTGGTCACATATGAAGCATATTTAAGATGTGCAAACTGGGAAAAGATTACTAAAATTAACCATGAAATTGAAGAAGCCGCAAAACATACTGCCGCTGCCCTTGGGGGAACTTGTGAAATTATCAATACAAATGGTTATTTACCATTTATACAGGATAGAAACTTAAGTGAAGTAGCTCATCAAAATATGCTATTACTAACAGAAGATAAATATATCGGTAGAGATGAAGTATCTATTGCAAGTGGTGATATTGGTGATATTGCCTGCTTTAAACCAACAATACAATTTGGTTACAGCGGTATATCCGGAAGAATACATGGTTCCAATTTTAGAATTGCTGATACAACACTAGGCTACATTAATCCTGCTAAAGTTGTTATAGGAACAGTATATGATTTATTAACTAGTCCTAAACTCGTTGAAAATATTAAAGCTAACTATAAACCATCTTTAACATTTGATGAATATATCGAATATCTAAAACAAGCAAAATAAAAAATTGCCCAGTAAACACCATCAGATGTAACACTGGGCTTTTTTAATTCCATTCATCTGCTAATAGAAAGTCACAGATATTTCGATGTTTTATGCCATTTTGACTCATATCGAGTTCATCAAGAGAAACAACATACTTTGGATAATTATCACGAATATCATCATATACACCAAACTCGCGATCAATGGTTTCCTTTGATGCTAATAGATACGTAACTTGAACATACAGTTTCTCACCTTGTCTGTTACAAACAAAATCAATTTCTTTATTCCCTGCTTTTCCAACATTTACCTCATATCCTCTTCTTAATAACTCCATGTAAACAATATTTTCTAAAATAAGATTGATATCTTTCATATTGCCACCATAGACAGCTTCTCGCACACCATGATCAGCAATATAGTATTTCTCATTAGATGTAAGAATTTGTTTACCTTGCAAATCTTCTCGTTTCACTTGATAAAAAAGATATGCGTCACAACAATATTTGATATAGTTCAGTATTGTTTCTGGAGCGACAATTCTATGTTCACTTTTCAAAAACTTTGAAAGAGAATTCGCCGAAAAGGTTGTACCAACATGAGCAATTACATAAGCAATGATTCTTTCTAACAAATCAACATCTCTTATATTATTTCGTTTTACAATGTCTTTAAGCTGAACAGAATTGAATAAATCATTAAGATATTGCGTAGATGGAGCATCAGCATAATGAAGATTAGCAAGATATGGCATTCCTCCAAAAATCAGGTATTTTTGAAAATATTGCTGAATTCTCTCACCCGGAAAAATCGAACTGTATAACTCCATAAACTCTTTAAAAGAAAATGGATAAATTACAAATTCAACATATCTTCCAGCAAGGTAAGTCGCAAGTTCTCCAGAAAGTAATTTTGCATTTGAACCAGTAATATATATGTCAGCGTCGAGTGAAACGCGTAAAGAATTAATGCACTTTTCCCAATCTTTTACTTCTTGTATTTCATCAAAAAACAAATAAACTTTACCCTCAATTTCTGAAGCTCTTTTAATGATTTCATCATGTAGCGCTTGAGCAGTTTGAAGATAAAAATAACGTAAATCTTCAAAATTTATAGATATAAACTGTTGTGAGCTAACACTAGACTCTATAAGTTCCTGTTTAATTAATTCCAGCATTACCGATTTTCCAGAGCGACGAATACCAGTCATAACTTTTACAAGATCCGATCCAATAAATGGTCGAATACGACTCATATACATTTCACGTTTTATCATGATTATTGTCCCCCCCTTCTCCCTATAACTAGCTTCATTATATCTCGTTTATAACTGATAATCATTAGAAAGAAATACTTTTTATCAGTTATAACTTATAAAATTCTGATTTTAATTAAGTTTATCAGTTATAAATTAAAGTATTAGGATTATCTTCTAAATAAAATGGTGGACACATTTGTGGATCTGACTACTCCCGATGACTAAAGTCACGGGGTTCTAGCCTACATCGATTTCTATAACTCTACTAGGAATTATCACTAATCGATTTTGCCTAGATCGAATATCCTATCTTGCTAGAAGATGCACATCATTAACTAACGCCTATATTTAATAAATATATTTGTCGTTATATGCTTTTGAATATTCTGTTAAGCCGTTTAGTCAGACGGCTTTTCAAATACTTTTAACTTATGTACCAGCTGAGCTGGTGATTATCTTTTAATCTTTGTATTTCCTTGTCTTGAAGTTGTTTAAATGTATCAAAATCATTTAAGCAAGTTATTGTATTTATTGTTTCTAAATCATTATTTGT
>CAJJTI010000053.1 GCA_905194705.1 uncultured Solobacterium sp.
GTCACCAGTACGTGATTTAAGTTCTACGATACCGTCTTTTGCATTTCTTCCTACTGTAATTCTATATGGAATACCGATTAGTTCCATATCTTTGAATTTAACACCAGGTCTTTCATCTCTATCATCTAATAGAACATCAACATTAGATTTTTGAAGTGTATCATATAGTTCATTTGAAATGCGAACTTGATCTTCATCTTTAGAAGAAATAAGTACTACTGCACAAGTAAATGGAGCAATATTAGTTGGCCATATAATACCATTTTCGTCATAATTCTGTTCTACAACTGCAGCCATAGTTCTTCCTACACCAATACCATAAGAACCCATCCATACATCTTCTTCTTTGTTATTTGTATTTAAATAATGTAAATCTAATGCTTTAGAATATTTAGTTCCTAATTTAAATGTGTTACCTACTTCAATACCCTTAGTCATCTTTAATGGTTTACCACATACTGGACAAATATCTCCAGCTTGAACATTAGAAATATCACCAACTACATCATAAGTGAAGTTAGAAGGGTTAGCGTTAATATAGTGATAACCTTCTTTATTAGCACCACAAACAAAATTACGCATATTTAGTACTTCTTTATCAACTACTTTTTTCGCATTTAAACCAATTGGACCAGTAAAGCCAGGTACAGCATTAGAACCAGCAATTAGTGCATCATCTGCGAAGTTAACTTCTGAACAATGAAGCAGCTTACATACTTTATTTTCATTTAGTTCTCTATCACCACGGATAAAGAATACTACTAATTCATTGTTTACATTCATTAATAATGCTTTAACTGATTTAGATGGATCAACATGTAGATATTCACATACTTCTTCAATAGTTTTTGCATGTGGTGTAGCAACTTCTTCAATCTCTTTTTCTTCTTCAGTAGAAAGAGTTGAAACTAGCTCTGCTACTTCTTCATTACTTGAATAACCACAATCACAATAAATAACGCTGTCTTCACCAATAGGAGCGATAGCCTGGAATTCTTCAGATAAGAGTCCACCCATAATGCCTGTATCAGCTTTTACAATACGATAATCTAGACCGATTTCATCAAAAATGTCTTTATAAGCATCAAACATCTTTTTGTATGAAACATCTAATCCAGCTTCATCTCTATCAAATGAATAAGCATCTTTCATAACAAATTCTTTAACACGGATTAGGCCAAATCTAGCTCTAGGTTCATCACGGAACTTAGTTTGAATTTGATATAGGTTGAATGGCATATCTTTATAGGAACGAATCATAGATTTAGATGCATAAGCAAATAATTCTTCATGAGTAGGTCCTAAAACCATGTCTTTTCCAGATCTATCTTTCAGTTTAAAAATAGAAGGACCAAAACCTTGTAATCTACCTGAGTTTTCATAGTAGTCACTCGCAATTAAAGCTGGCATCTTGACTTCTTGGCTTCCAGCTCTATCCATATGTTTACGAATGATATTTTCAATTTTATTTTCTACTTTTAAACCTAACGGTAACATCATGTATACACCAGCTGATGTTTTTTTGATAAATCCAGCTTTAACAAGTAAATTACCACTTACAGAATCTTCATCTTTAGAATTTTCTCTTAATGTAAAAAAATAAGAATTTTTTAATTTCATACAATAACTCCTCGAACTGTAATATAATAACACGATTTCGCTTTACTTTAATAACATTTCTGACTATAATAACTCAAAATACAAGGAGAGAAATATGGCAAAATACTACAGTGAACCATCACACACTTTTAGTGAATATTTATTAGTTCCAGGATTTACATCCGCAGAAAATATTCCAGCAAATGTAACATTAAAAACACCTTTAGTAAAATTCAAAAAAGGTGAAGAATCACAAATTCATTTAAACATCCCAATGGTAAGTGCAATTATGCAATCTGTTTCTGGACCAGATTTAGGTATTGCATTAGCAAAAGAAGGCGGTATGTCTTTTATTTTTGGTGCACAATCCATTGAATCACAAGCTGCTATGGTAGCTAAAGTTAAAAACTATAAAGCGGGATTTGTTGTAAGTGATTCTAATGTTAAACCAGATACAACACTTGGTGAAATGCTTGAACTATTAGAAAAAACTGGACACTCTACAATGCCTGTAACTGAAGATGGTACAAGTAATGGTAAATTACTTGGTATTATCACTTCACGTGACTATCGTATTTCTAGATTAGATAAAAATGCACCAGTTAAAGATTTTATGACACCAAGAGAAAAATTAATTGTTGGTAATATTCATAATACTTTAAGTGAATGTAATGATTTAATCTGGGATCATAAATTAAATCAATTACCAATTGTAAATGATAATGATGAATTACAATTCTTAGTATTCCGTAAAGACTATGATTCTCATAAAGAAAATCCTAATGAATTATTAGATGATGAAAAGAGATTCATGGTAGGTGCTGGTATTAATACTAGAGACTATAAAGAAAGAGTTCCTGCACTAGTTAATGCTGGTGTAGATTGCTTATGTATTGACTCAAGTGATGGTTATACAGAGTATCAAGGTATTACTTTAAAATGGATTCGTGAAAACTATGGTGACAAAGTAAAAGGAGGTGCTGGTAACGTTGTTGATGAAGAAGGTTTTAACTATTTAGCAGAATGTGGAGCCGACTTTATTAAGATTGGTATCGGTGGCGGTTCTATCTGTATCACTCGTGAAACAAAGGGTATCGGTAGAGGACAAGCTACAGCTGTTATCGAAGTTGCTAAAGCAAGAGATGCATATTATGAAAAGACAGGTACATATATTCCTATCTGTTCAGATGGTGGTATCGTTTATGACTACCATATCGTTCTTGCACTAGCTATGGGAGCTGACTTTGTAATGCTTGGAAGATATTTCTCTCGTTTTGAAGAAGCACCAGGTGAAAAACTAATGCTTAATGGTTCTTATGTAAAAGAATACTGGGGCGAAGGAAGTAATCGTGCTAGAAACTGGCAAAGATATGATTTAGGTGGCGCAAGCAAATTGAAATTCGAAGAAGGCGTTGATTCATATGTTCCTTATGCTGGTTTATTAAAAGATAACGTAGGTTTAACAATTGCTAAAGTAAAATCAACTATGTGCAACTGTGGTGCTAAGAGTATTGCTGAACTACAAGAAAAAGCTAAATTAACTCTTGTATCTGCTACTTCAATTGTTGAAGGTGGCGCACATGACGTTATTGTTAAAAACAAAGAAAGTGAATACAATAACCACTAATTAAAAAATAGACCTTAGCTTAATGCTTTGGTCTTTTTTTGTACTCTTTTAAAGCTTGTTTCTCACCAACAATACTAATTCTAGTTAATATTTCTAACATAAGCTTACTAGTTTTTTCATGCATCAAGAAGGAATCACTTCTACTAGTAAAATACTTCAAGGCACTTTCTTTTGTATAGTTTTCTTTCTCATAAGTAATACATGCAGCTATACGGTCACAAACACTCTCTAATACATATTTATAAGGCATTTCAATAGGTGTAAACTTACCATCTTTAATATCTACCCAGTATTCAAAATGATGCTTATTTCTGCCTTTATGATGTAACCACCCTAAAGCATAGCCATATAGTTCTTTTTCATAGGAATAAGGTGATCTATAACCTTGATAATACTTAATACTTTCAAATAATTCACTTGGAGAATATTTACTTAAATCATGAGTTAAACCTTGATAGTACAATCCACATTCAAAACAATACTTTCGTACTAATTTACGATGATGATGAACAGTTTTTAAATGGCCGAATACTTTTTGCATTAGTGTTAGATTTTTCATATACTTATTTTATGTCAATTTGACAAAAACTTCATTTGTAAATTATTACATATTATGCACAAATTATAGCTTATTCATGATAAAATACATAAAGCGGAGGGAAAAAATGAACCGTCACGAGAATAGAAAAAATGCAATGTTTTGCACGTATCAATACTTAATTCAAGAAAGAGATATTAAGGATTTAATTGAAGCAAATTTTAACGTAAATTTACATTTAGATGATCCATATATCGAAAAAGTTATTCATACAGCAATTGAAAACAAAGATAGATATGCTGGTTATATTGATCAGGTGTTAGATGACTGGAAATTCTCACGTTTAGGATATGTTGAACAAGCTATTCTATTATGTGGATGTGCTGAATTTGATTTAAAGGAAGTTGAAACTCCAGTTGTTATTGATGAATATATTATTCTAACAAAAGAATATTGTGATCCAGAATCTTATAAATTAATTAATGGAGTCTTAGATAGAGTATGAGCCAAAATGTTGTCTCTGTTTCAACATTAGTACATTATTTAAAAAGTAAACTTGAATCTGATAATTTAATCCAAAAAGTACTTGTTGAAGGGGAGATAAGTAATTTTAGCAATTATCGTTCGGGGCATTGGTACTTTTCTTTAAAAGATGAAAACAGTCTTATTCGTTGTGTTATGTTTTCTTCTTATAACAAGAAAGTACAGTTTGCTCCAAAGGATGGAGATAAAGTTATTATCCAAGCTGACGTATCTGTATATGAGCAAAGAGGCGATATACAGCTTTTAGTGTATGCAATGAAGTCAGACAAAATTGGTGATTTATATTTGCAATTTGAAAAGTTAAAAGCAAAACTATATGCTGAAGGACTTTTCGATGATAAATATAAAAAACCGATTCCACTTTACCCTATGAATATTGCTTTAGTTACTGGAGCTAATACGGCAGCGAGAAGTGACGTATTAACTACACTTAATAGAAGATGGCCTATTGCTGAAATACATGAATATAGTGTTTTAGTACAGGGAAATGAAAGTGCAGGGCAAATTATAAATGCTCTTAGTTTAGCTGATAACAATCATCATGATGTTATTTTACTTGTTAGAGGAGGAGGATCAATTGAAGACTTATGGTCATTCAATGATGAAACGCTCGCAAGAACGATATTTAATTTAAAAACACCAATTATTACCGGCATTGGTCATGAAATAAACTATACAATAAGCGATTATGTAGCAGATTTACGGGCTCCTACACCAACAGGTGCCGCTGAAAGATGTGCTCCTGATCAAAAAGATGTATTAAATATACTTAATGTATATCAAACACGCTTAAATACAGCAATTACTACTAAAAAAGACCATGCAAGTCGTGAATTAAATAAATATTCTTCTTCATTTGTATTTTCTTCACCACAGCGTTTATACAGTGAAAAAGAAATGCAGTTAGAAAATCTAAGTAATGCTTTGTATCATTCAGTTCATACATATGAAATGAATTTAGAACAGTCTTTATCAAGGTACGCTAATTTATTAACTTCTACAATTAAAGATAATTTATCTCAATTAAATTTAGACATAAATAAATATAAAAATAAACTCAATAATTCTGTTAAGTTTATTAAAGATAAAAAAGAAAACAGCTTAAAACAAAATGCCGGTTTACTTGATGCATATTCACCATTAAAGTCTTTAGCTAGAGGTTATGCTATAGTAGAGAAGGATGGAGAAGCAATAAAATCTACAAATAATCTTTATACAGATGATACATTGTCTATTCAGATGTATGATGGAAAAATAATTACAAAAGTAGCAGAAATCATAAAGGAGAAGCAGCATGGCTAAGAAAGAACTAACTTTTGAAGAAGCGATGAATCGCTTGAGTACAATAGTTTCAACTCTGGAGCAAAATGATCAACCATTAGATACAACGATTGATTTATTTGAAGAAGGATTAAATCTTGTTAAAAGTTGTGAAAGTAAATTAAAGAATTTTGAATCAAAAATTGAAGAAATACAGAAAAGAAGTGAAGATCATGAATAAATTTGAAAATTATCTGAATGTAAAAATTGATTCATTAACACCAAGTGTTACCCGTGAGGCAATGCGTTATTCTTTACTTGCTGGAGGTAAAAGATTACGTCCACAGATGGTTTTTTCAGTTATTGAGGGATATCACTTAAACAAAGAAATCGGCTATGACTATGCTGCTGCATTAGAAATGATTCATACATATTCATTGATTCATGATGATTTACCTGCAATGGATAATGATGACCTTAGAAGAGGTAAGCCAACTTGTCATAAACAGTTTGATGAAGCTACAGCTATTTTGGCAGGTGATGGTTTATTAACATATGCTTTTGAAGTTTTAGCAAAAGCAGATTTACCTTATAATGCACTAGCTGTACAAATTCTTGCAAGATGTGCTGGTTCTAGTGGCATGGTACTAGGACAAACATTAGATATGCATGAAGATAATCGTGTAGACTATAAAGCTATGGAAGATATTTATAAATACAAAACAGGTTGTTTATTTTCTGCTGCATTAATGTTGGGTGCTTTAGCAAGTAATAAAGTTGATGATAAAACACTTTCTACATGGGATTCAATTGGTAATAAAATTGGTATTGCATTTCAAATCCAGGATGATTTATTAGATGTAAGAATGGACAGTGCTGCTCTAGGAAAGAGTAACTCAGATATTAGAAATGAAAAAGTTACTGCTGTCTCTTTATTAGGCGAAGAACAGGCCGAAAAACTAATGAATGAGTTATATGCAGAATGTGATAAAATGTTAAGTAATATAGAAGATTTTGATAATTGTATATTAGCAAATCTATTAAATGGAGTGAAAACAAGATTAAAGTAGGAGGAATGTAAATGAATCTCGATGATATTCAAAATCCTTCATTTCTTAAAGATTTATCTATTTCAGAATTAAATGATTTAGCTGAAGAAATACGTACTTTTTTAATTGAAAGTATATCTAAAACTGGTGGTCACTTAGCCAGCAATTTAGGTGTTGTAGAATTAACAATTGCTTTACATTATGTATTTAATTCCCCTGAAGATAAAATCTTTTTTGATGTAGGTCATCAGTCCTATACTCATAAAATATTAACTGGTAGAGCAAAGGATTTTCCAAAATTAAGACAATTCAGAGGCTTGAGTGGTTTTGAAAAAAGATCAGAAAGCATTCATGATGTCTGGGAAGCAGGACATAGTTCTACTACTTTAAGTGCGGCTTTAGGTATGGCTGTAAGTAGAGACTTAAATCATAAAAACTTCTATGTTGTACCAGTAATTGGAGATGGAGCATTAGGTTCAGGTATGGCCCTAGAAGCTTTAAACTGTATCGGCAGTGAAAAAAGAAATATGATTATTATTTTTAATGATAACAATATGTCTATTTCTAAAAATGTAGGTGCTTTGTCTAAAGGTTTTACAAAGTTACGTGCCGGTAAAGGCTATAATGATTTAAAGCGCAATATGAAATCCCTTTTAAACAAGAATGAAATAGGAAAACATGTCTTAGAAGGTATGAAATACATGAAGGATTCTGTTAAGGATTCTGTTGTTGACAGTGGTATTTTCGGAGAATTCAACCTTGAATATATGGGACCGGTTAATGGACATAATATAGCTGATTTAATTAAAGTTTTAAATGTTGCTAAACTTCATGAAGGGCCTGTTGTTGTTCATGTAATTACTAAAAAAGGAAAAGGATATGCTCCATGTGAAAATGATAGAGAAGGCATATGGCATGGCGTAGGTCCATTTAATATTGAAACAGGAAAACAGTTAAAAGGAACTGCACCTGGCTTTATGAGCTGGTCAAAAGTAGCAAGTGAAGCTGTTGTAGAACTTGCTGAAACGAATAAGCAAATCGTCTGTTTAACTCCTGCTATGATAAATGGCAGTAAACTTGAAAATTTCTTTTCTAAATATCCTAACAGAAGCTTTGATTGTGGTATTGCCGAAGAACATGCAGTAACTTTTGCGGCAGGACTAGCAATAAGCGGGTCTAGACCTTTCTTATCTATTTACAGTTCCTTTATGCAAAGAGGATATGACCAGATAAATCACGATGTATGCAGAATGGATTTACCGGTTGTTTTTGGTATAGATCGTTCTGGTCTTGTTGGTGATGATGGAGATACACATCATGGTGTATTTGATATAGGTATGTTAAGACCAATACCTAATATTATTTTAAGTGAACCAAAAGATGCTAAAGAAGCTAGAGACTTGTTCTATACTGCTTTTTCACAAAATCATCCTTTTGCAGTTCGTTATCCTAGAGGTGATGTTAAGAGAAGTAAAGATCCTATGGAACTTATTCCTATTGGTAAATGGACTACATTTAATGATTCTTTGGACCATAAAGTGGCGATACTAAGTTATGGACCTGATGTAGATAGAATCTTACAGAAAGTAATGAATAATAATTTAAAAGTTACAGTTATAAACTGTCGTTTCTTAAAAGATTTAGCTGATAGAAATATGTCTATTATTATTTATGAAACAGATATGTTAGCTGGAGGATTAGGTTCAGAAATACTTGAGTATTATAATGATATTCAAGTTAAGCCAGATATTATTCGTATTGGTATAAAAGATAATTATGTTCCTCAAGGATCAATAAAATTATTACGTGAATATGAACATATTGATTTGAATACACTATTTGATAAAGTAATTGAGCAGTTAAAGAAATATGATTAAACACTTATATATACAAAACTTTATATTGATTGATAAATTGAATCTTGATTTTGAAGATGGTTTCAGTGCGTTTATTGGTGAAACGGGTGCTGGTAAATCAATTTTAATTGATGCAATTAGTTTACTATGCGCTGATAGAGGAAGTGCTTCATATATCAGTAAAGGTAAAGACAAGGCAATTATTGAAGGTACATTTGATTTATCTAAAGATAATCATGCTAAAAGAGTATTAGAAGAAGCTGGCTTTTCTGTAGAAGATGACGTTACTTTTACTCGTGAATTATCTATTTCTTCAAAAAGTGTTGCCAGAATTGATCACCGAATTGTATCACTGTCTTTATTAAAAGACGTTTTAAAATATGAAATTGATATTCATGGTCAAAGAGATAATCAATATCTTTTAAATGTAAATGAACATATCCATTTATTAGATGAATATCTAAATTTAAAATCATTAAAAGATTCTGTTAGAGATTTATATGGTATATATAAAAAACTTTGTGATGAAAAAGAAAAAGCATTGCAGGAAACATACAATGAAAGTGATTTAGAATATTTTGAATATCAGTTAAATGAAATTAACGTTGCTGATCTTAAAATAGGTGAAGATGAAGATCTGGAAGAAAAAGAAAAACTTTTCCATACTTTAAAAGATTCCTATACAAAATTTGATGAAATTATCACTGAATATGATTCGATTGATGAAGCTTTTTATAAATTAAATAAACTCGTTCAATCATTAGATGATAATGCTTCTCTAGATGGTATTAAAAACACAATAAACGATGCATATTATTCTTTTAATGATTCTATAGCTGACCTTAAAAACTTCTATTCTAACGTCGATATAAGCGAAGAAGAAATAAATGAAGTAGAAGAACGTTTATTTGTTATTCAAAAATTGAAACATAAATATGGTCATTCTATTAAAGAAATACTTGAGAAAAAAGAAACATTACAAAAACAAATTGCAATGTTTGAAAATAGAAGTGAATATTTAAGTACATTAGATAAAAAAATAGATACAGCATTTAGTAATTACAAATTACAAGCTGTAAAACTATCTGATGCAAGAAAAAAAGGAAAAGATAAACTGGATAAAGAAATTATCTCTAACTTAAAAGACTTATCTTTGCCTAATGCTAAATTCTTTACTAGTATTGAAGAAACTAAACCATCCGCAAATGGTATCGATAAAGTTGAATTTTTAATCAGCATGAATAAAGGAGAAGATTTAAAGCCATTAAGCAAAACTGCAAGTGGTGGTGAATTATCTCGTTTAATGCTTGGTTTAAAAGTGATTTTCACGCGTTTACAGGGTATTCAAACAATCATCTTTGATGAGATTGATACTGGTGTTAGTGGACCAGTGGCTGGTTCTATTGGCAAAAAAATGAAGTTATTATCTAATGACTGTCAGGTATTTACGGTAACCCACTTAGCCCCTGTAGCAGCTTATGCCAATAATCATTATTTAGTAAAAAAAGAAACTTTAAATGATTCTACAAAGACGGACGTTACTTTACTAAATCGTGAAGATACGATTAAACAGTTAGCTTTAATTTCTTCAGGAACTATTTCAGATTTATCAATTAAAGCGAGTGAAGAATTATTAGATAGAAGTAAGTAAAATATGGCACATGTATATTTTCATATTGACCTAAATGCATTCTATGCAAATGCAGAAATACTCTTAAATCCTGAATTGAAAGGAAAACCTATAGCTGTTTCAGGAATGAGCAGAAGAAGTGTTATTTCTACTGCAAGCTATGAAGCACGTAAATATGGTGTTCATTCAGCAATGCCTGTTTCTGAAGCATTATTTCTATGTAAAGATTTAATTATATGTGAACATCATTTTCCTTTTTATCGTGAGTTATCTGAAGGTTTTATGCGTATTATTAAAAGCTATACAGATGAGTATGAACAAGCTTCTATAGATGAATGTTATGTTGATATGACGGACGTTATTGCTAGATATGCAAAACCGTTAGATTTAGCTTTTGAGATACAAAAGAGAATACTAAATGAACTTAAATTACCCTGTTCTATTGGTATAGGACCTAATATGTTTTTAGCGAAAATGGCAAGTGATTCTAAAAAACCTATGGGAATTACAGTTTTTCGTATTCGTGAAGTAGAAACAAAACTTTGGCCTTTACCAATAGGAGATATGCGTGGGGTGGGTGAGAAGACCGTTCCTTACTTATTAGATCTTGGTATCCATACCATTGGCGATTTAGCTAATTATCAAAATCTAGATGATTTACGTATTATATTTGGTAAAAATACAGAATCCATAATTGAAAGAGCAAAGGGTCATGATAACAGGGAAATCGTAAAAGAATATGACTCTAAATCTATGGGAATCAGTGAAACATTAGATGATGATGTGACTGATTATGAAGAATTAAGAGGATTAATACGTACATTATCAAGAAGATTATCAAACCGATTGAAAAATGAGCATAAATATGGCTATTCGTTATCCATAAGAATTAAATATTCTGATTTTAGAAATGTTAACCGGTCTATCCAGTTAGATAAACCAATTTTTAAAAGTGATGATATATTTGTAAAATCAATTGATTTATTTGATTCCAACTGGAATAGTGATCCAGTACGTTTATTAGGAATATCATTGTCTGATTTTAAAGATATCAATGATTCTGAACAATTATCTATCTTTGATGAAACTGATTATGATATGAATTTAAAAGCCTTGCTGCATGAATTAAATCATTCATTAGGCAGTAATCAATTGCTACTCGCAAGTGAACTAACAAAGGATTAACATGAAAATTGAAGAAGCTTATCAAAAATATACAACTGAAGTAACTGTAAATGAAGGATTATCAAAACATACTGTTAAGTCTTATTGCAGTGATTTGATTATCTATTTTAATTATCTTGAATCTATTCACATAGAAGACACAAAAGATATTACTTCTAATATTTTAGATAAC
>CAJJTI010000054.1 GCA_905194705.1 uncultured Solobacterium sp.
GATCAGAAAGTTCCTGTTGTGTCAGTTCTTTATTCTTTCGGGCTTCCCGCATTTTCTGCCCTAAAGCAGTTAAATCATCAATCGGCATAATCGTTCACCTCAAGAATATTGTATCGTTCCGGTTTATACAAAGGAATGACCTTATTATGCTTGCTGAGAGGTATGATTATACCGATTTAATACATGGAAAGAGAAAATGTGTTTTAGAGGGACTTCTGTATATTAAACTTTTTTGTGTAATTTACGATAATCACGAGGAGACATTCCTACTTTTTGCTTAAAAAGGTAGGTAAAGCTACTTTGCTGAGCATAACCAATAATAGCCGAAATTTCTCCGATTTGATAATAACTATTTATGAGAAGTTCTTTCGCACGTTCTATTCGCAAATTATTGATAAATTCTATAAGCGTTACACCACTTACAGAATGAAATAATTCAGAAAGTTTAGATTTACTCATTTGGCACATTCTAGCAATATTTTTGACATCCAAAGATTCACAATAATGTTGTTGTAAAAAATGAATTAAACGATGTATTGCTTCACGATCTGCATCACAAATACTTCTTACGGAAGGCGAAAGTGATTCTTGAATATGCCAGTCAACTAAACATGCAATTAGTTCAAGTGCTTTTGCTTCATAGAAAAGTTCACTTGTTGCTATAATGGGTGTATAATCGGCAATTTCTTTAAAAATAGAAATTACAGAAGGAATATTTATCGTTCCATTCATCAACGCAGCTATGCGAGGTAAATCTGAAAAATCACGATCATACAAACTGCTTAGACGAGAATTATAAAATTCTGGTGTAAAAGCAATGCTGACGCTATCAATAGAACTAGATGCTGGCAGAGTATACTCATGTTCACCGTCTGGCAAATAATATCCAAGAAGCTGCTCTTTATGTTCACTATTTTTATCGGATACAGCCTTAGCAACTATCGGAGAACTTAAGGAAATTACTAACATTGCGGGATGATGATAACGATAGTGCATTTCTTTATAATAAGTTAAATGATAAATGGTAACGGAAAAATAAGGATTAACCGGATATGTCCAAAGATAACCATTTCCTAAATCAGCATTAGGTACCATTGTAAAACCACAACCGTTATTTTGACTGTTCGACTTTTCTGGAGTAAGCCCTAGTTGCGGAAACAAACCTTGCATAAAAGGATCTGTATTCAAATCACATTCTCTCCTTTTTAGTAAAAAATCCAATTTATTTAGGAAAACGTCCAAATCTATTATCCATGTATTGAAACAAATAAAGGTGGACGATATACTAAATAAGTGCAGTTAGCGCTATCTAACTATATGACATAAGTATATCATATTTTATGAAAAAGAACAAGGAGGGAAATCAATGCTACCAGTATATATATCATCCACTTAGTTATTAGAGGCAAAACGTGTTAAAGACTAAATATTAGATAGGAGAATAGGATAATGAGTAAAGAACTAAATTCAAACAAACTAAATGGTAAAGATTTAATTAATGCAGGTATTTTCTCTGCTATTTATGTAGTAATTATTATGCTTGTTGCGTGTACTGTTGGCATGATTCCAATAGGATTTATCTTATTGACGTTTCTTGTCCCTTTACTTGAAGGAATACCAATGATGTTATATTTTGCCAAAATCAAAAAAGTAGGTATGATTATGATCCTTCAAGTAGTTATCGGGCTTGCTATGATTATTACCGGTATGGGATACGACCTTCTTATATGGGGAATTGTTACAGGGATTATTGCTGAAATTATTATGAAAGTTACGAAATATAAAAAAGGGATTGCATGTGTACTTGCTTATGCTGTATCTTGCATTTGTATTGCTGGTAACTATGTTCATTGGATTGGCGCAAGTGATGAATGGTTAGCAAGCAAAGCAGCCGGTTATGGAGAAGTTTATATGAATACCATTGCTGGATATTTCAAAATTTGGTGGGTATTTCCTGTTATGATAATTCTTTGCTTTTTAGGTGGCCTTATTGGAGGGCTTATTGGACGTAAAGTAATGAAAAAACATTTTGAAAAGAGTGGGTTAGTATAAATGGCTTCAGAATTATATCAAGAAAAGGCTTCGTCAAAGCAGCTCTATCTTGATCCACGGACCAAAATTCTGCTTTGCCTCAGTGTTTCTACAACATTAATTGCAGGTGATGGTACAGGATATTTGTTATATTTACATTATGCTCTGGCTGTCCTTCCTCTCATTTTTTTGTTGATTTTGAGAAAGTTTAAGGCTGCACTTTATTACGTTACTGTGTATGCCTTTGCTCTTTTTGTCCCAGACTTAATTATGCCATACCTTCCAAATGCAGTTAATCTTTTATTTACAGGTGTATTCGCATTTTCAACAAAACTAATACCAGGAACTATGATGGCGTATTTCTTATTTGCAACAACATCTGTCAGTGAATTTATTGCAGCAATGGATCGTATGCACATTACAAAGAAATTGTCAGTCCCTATTTCAGTTATGTTTAGATTCTTCCCTACTATAAAGGAAGAATATCGAAACGTTCAAGATGCAATGAAATTACGAGGAGTAGGTTCTGTTCGTGATCCTATGAAAATGTTGGAATATCGTATGGTTCCGTTTTTAATGAGCGTGGTATCCATAGGAAATGATTTATCTGCCTCCGCATTGACAAGAGCATTAAACGCTCCGAATAGAAGGACGAATGTATGCAATATAGGTTTTACAGGGCGTGACGTAATAACATTTATAGGAATTTTCTTTTTCTTTTCCTTGTATTTTAGCATTATGTTATGGCAAGGAGGTACAGTATGATCAAGTTTAATAACGTAGATTTTACATATCAAAATGCCCAAAACGGAGCAGGTGTTCATAATATCACTCTTTCTATCCCACAAGGGCAGGTTGTTCTTTTATGTGGAAGTTCTGGATGTGGGAAGACTACTTTAACAAGAATGATTAATGGACTAATTCCTCACTTTTATGAAGGAGAAATGAAAGGAGATGTCACTGTTTGTGGTATGTTGACCGCAGACAGTGACTTATATGAAATTGCTCCATTTGTAGGAAGTGTATTTCAAAATCCTAAATCTCAATTTTATACGGTAAAAACAGATACTGAGATTGTTTTTGGGTGTGAAAATGTTGGAATGCCAAAAAAACAAATACTTTCAAATTTTGAAAATACAGTTAAAGAGTTGAATATATCAACTCTTTTAGGAAAAAGCTTGTTTTCTCTTTCAGGAGGAGAAAAACAAAAAATAGCATGTGCTTCTGTGGCTGCGTTGTTCCCTTCTATTATTGTGATGGACGAACCGACTTCCAATTTAGATATGAAATCTATCTCTTATTTAAAAGAGATTATCAAAAAATGGAAGAAAAGTGGAAAAACAGTTATTATTGCAGAACACCGATTATATTGGTTGATGGACTTAGCTGACAGAGTGATTTACATGGATAATGGGTATATAGTGCAAGACCTTCTTATCAACGAATTTAGGGAATATTCTGAAAACGATTTGCACCAAATGGGCTTGCGCAATTCTATTGCATCTGAAAATAGCTTGTATAGGTGCAATGAAAGAGATACAGGGCTTACGTTTACTGATTTTAGTTTTTCGTATAAAAACGCACCACATAAGGCGTTAGACATTGAAAAACTTTCTATTCCTAAAGGCGCAATAGTAGCTGTGTTAGGAAACAATGGGGCGGGAAAAACAACATTTGGGCGCTGCCTTTGCGGATTAGAGAAAAGGTGCAAAGGTACTGTGATTTTAGAAAATCGAGAATTAACTCAAAAGCAGAGGATTGCTTTATCTTATATCGTAATGCAAGACGTAAATCATCAACTGTTTACAGAAAGTGTAATTGATGAAATTCTTCTTTCAATGGAAAAACAGCCGGGAACTTTGGAGGAAAAAGAAAAGCGAGCTATGGAGATACTACATCTACTTAAATTACAAGAATTTAGAGAGTGTCACCCCATGTCATTGTCTGGAGGCCAAAAGCAACGTGTTGCAATAGCCAGTGCGTTAGGATCAGGGAAAAAATTTCTTGTATATGACGAGCCTACAAGTGGTTTAGATTACAGACACATGCTAGATGTTGCAGAAGCAATTCGGGAAATGAAAAAAGCTGACAATACTCAGTTTATTATTACCCATGATGCAGAACTTGTTTCCCATTGCTGTGACTATATTATCCTTATGCAGTCAGGGAAAATCATAAAACAAGGTTCATTAATGAATCAAGATATAAATAAAGCAGTACGGGAATTCTGGAAACAGTAATTCCCGATTGTTTAGAAAGGAAATGAAATAAATGCTAAAAAAGATATTATATTATGGAAAAGAAAACAATAAAAAAACCGTTAGGTCAATTATTGTTCTCTTTTTATCTGTGATTTTTCAAATAGCCCCTTTTCTTTTTATATATTTTATAATTGGCAAAATACTAAATCACCAGACAGTTACAATATCATTTATTATAATATGTGCAGTTGGAACTGGCATTTCATTATTTTTACAGGCGATTACATATTGTAAAGGATTAGGACTATCACATGAAGCGGCTTATGGCACTTTAATGAATTTAAGAATATCATTACAAGGTAAAATGGAAAAATTACCTTTAGGAGTCATTGAAGGTAAAGGAACAGGTACATTTAAAAAGATTTTTATTGATGATATTGACAGCTTAGAGGTCTTATTGGCTCATGGAATACCAGAGGGCCTGTCTAATTTAATGGGGATTCTGGCTGTTTATTTTTTTATCTTTATTATTGACTGGAAAATGGGATTATTGGTACTTTTTACTATTCCGATGGGTATGATACCAATGATTCTAATGTATAAAATTGGTAACAAAGGTATGGAAGCTTACTACACTGCTGGACAAGTAATGAATAATACTATTGTTGAATATGTAAACGGTATGGAGGTTGTAAAAGTATTTAATAAATCGGGTGAATCCTATGAAAAATTCAAAACCGCTATTTGTAATTATAGGGACTATACTCTTGCATGGTTTAAGGCATGTTGGCCCTGTATGGCAGCTTATAGCGCACTTATTCCATGTACAATCTTATTTGCACTTCCAGTAGGCTCATGGCTAGTATTACAAGGAATAATAGAATTATCTCAATTTGCCTTAGTATTATGTCTGGCATTAGGATTAGGTTCTCCTTTATTACGGACTATGTCATTTACTTCTGTAATGCCACAGGTAAAATATAAAATTGACGAATTAGAAAAATTAATGGATATTCCCCCTCTAAAGGAAGGTTCTGCTCTTTTTGAAGGAGAAGATTATAATATTTGCTATGATAATGTCTGCTTTGGCTATGATGAAAAAGAAATCTTACATCATGTATGTCTTAACCTAAAACCGAATACTAAAACTGCTTTTGTTGGAGAATCCGGTTCAGGAAAGAGTACACTTGCTAAACTGTTGGTCCATTATTATGATGTAAATTCTGGATCTATCTCGATAGGCGGACAAAATATCTGTGATATGAGTTTGGAAACTTTAAATAATCTTGTTTCCTATGTTTCGCAAGATAATTTTCTTTTTAATACAACTCTTATGGAAAATATACGGATTGGAAAACCCAATGCTACGGATGAAGAAGTAATAGAGGCCGCTAAAAAGGCTCAATGTATGGAATTTATTAAAAAATTTCCTGAAGGGTTTAAAACCTTAGCTGGTGATTGTGGTAATCAATTATCAGGTGGAGAAAAACAAAGAATTACGTTGGCAAGAGCTATTTTAAAAAATGCGCCTATTATCATTCTGGATGAGGCTACTGCTTTTGCTGATACCGAAAATGAAGCAAAAATTGAAGCAGCTATTTCAGAATTTGTGCATAATAAAACATTGATTGTTATTGCTCATAGATTGTCATCTATTATTAATGCAGATCAAATATGTGTATTAAAAGCCGGAGAAATTATTGGCTGTGGTGTACACGAGGAGTTATTAGAAAATAACGAGTGTTACAGGACACTATGGGAGGCACATCAGAAAAGTCAAGGGTGGCAACTGGGTAAAGGGGGGATTTTATGATTTTGAATATGATGACCCGTATACTAAAAGTATCCGGAAAATATAAAAAACAAATTCAAATAGCTTTTATTTTTTCTGTTTTAAATGCAGTTCTTGCTAAAATGCCAATTTTATATGCAATGATTATAATAAGTAAATTATATTATGGGACAATGACTTCACTTCATGCTATATATGTCGGCATAGTAATGGTTATAACCATCATTTTGCAAATGATTTTTCAACATGCAAGTGATCGTTTACAAAGCGGAGCTGGATACTTACTATTTTCTGATAAACGAATCGAATTAGGTGAACATCTAAAGCGCTTGCCAATGGGATATTTTACAGAAGGAAATATTGGTAAAATTAGTTCCGTTCTTTCTACGGATATGCTTTTTATTGAAGAAAATGTAATGGCAAAAATAGCTAATATTTTAAGCTACGCTTTTTCCGCAATAATTTTAGTTGTATTTATGTTTATAATGGACTGGAAATTAGGAATTATTGCTACCATAACCTCTATAATTGCAATTTTAATAGGGCAAAAAATGAATAAAGTATCCCTAAAGGAAGCGGAAGTACGTCAAGAACAGAGTGAGCATTTAACAGAGGCGGTATTGTCGTTTGTAGAAGGAATTTCTGTTATTAAAAGTTATAATCTTTTGGGAAACAAGTCAAAAGAGTTAAGCGAAAATTTTCGCCAATCAAGAGATAAAAATATACAGTTTGAAGAAATGGTTACACCCTGGATGCGTGGCCTAAGCTGGTTGTATGCAATAGGAATTTTAGGAATTTTAATTAGTGGTTTATTTTTGTTTATATCTGATACATTGTCGTTGACTTATACAATGGGTATGCTTTTATTTGTTATAGAGATTTTTAATCCTTTAAAATCATTATATGCAGAATCAAATAACATGACAATCATGGAAAGCTGTTTGGATCGAATAGAAGAACTTTTTGCAGTAGAAGAACTTCCAGACAAAGGTAAAAAGGAAATTAACACGTATGAATCAGAGTATGTTGTAGAATATAAAAATGTTTGTTTTTCTTACGGTAAAAAGGAAGTATTGCATGATGTGTCATTTGGTTTAAAGGAAAATTCTATGACGGCTTTAGTAGGCAAAAGTGGTTCTGGAAAATCAACAATCGCTAATTTATTAGTGCGTTTTTGGGATATTAACAGTGGAACAATATATATTGGCGGTATTGATATAAAAGAACTCCCATTATCTGTTTTAATGAATCAAATTAGTATGGTTTTTCAAAATGTTTATTTATTTGAAGATACTATCTATAACAACATTTTAATGGGACGTTCAGATGCCACAGAACAAGAGGTTATAGAAGCTGCAAAGAAAGCCAGATGTTATGATTTTGTTATGGAACTTCCAAATGGTTTTCAGACTATTATTGGCGAGGGAGGCGCAAACTTATCAGGAGGAGAAAAACAACGTATTTCTATTGCGCGCTCTATTCTAAAAAATGCGCCTATTATTATTTTGGACGAAGCTACCGCAAGTGTGGATACGGACAATGAAAGCTATATTCAGGAGGCTATTTCCGAATTGGTGAAGGGAAAGACCCTGCTTGTAATTGCTCACCGCCTAAATACCATCCAGAACGCCGATCAGATTTTAGTTATAGACAACGGCCAGATTGCACAGCAAGGAACCCATGAGGAACTTTTGAAACAGCCTGGTATCTATCAGGATTTTGTCAATATCCGAAAGAGTGCGGCTGGCTGGAGTCTTGCTTAATGGCGAAAGGAGCTGCCTATGAAACTTCATACTGCCGGAGAGGATTATTTGGAGGCCGTGCTTATACTTCAAAAGAAGCTCGGTATGGTGCGTTCCGTGGATGTTGCCCGGTATATGGAGGTTTCAAAACCCAGCGTATGTTACGCAGTAGGAACTTTACGGGAGGGCGGCTTTCTGACAACAGACGAAAAACATTATCTACACCTGACCGAACTTGGTCGGGACGTGGCTGAAAAAATTTACGAACGCCATTGTTTTTTTACTCATCAACTTATATCCGTTGGAGTTAATCCACAAATTGCAGAAGTTGATGCTTGTCGCATGGAACATGCAGTCAGTGATGAAAGTTTTCAAAAACTGAAAGAGCATGCGATGAGAGAGATTGCTTCACAAAAAATTGACAATACATTTGATGATTTTCCTGTGAAGAAGTAGAAAATGTTGCTTTGCTAAAATAGATTAAATATGAAAGACACAAAATACAAGATATTAGCATATTTTGACAATCAATCATATCGAAAACTATTCAATGAGATAAACTCAGATTATGCAGAAAATCTACAAATTTTACTGCATAATTTGAGTTTATTTTCTTATGATGTGCTTATAATAGGAGTGATCCTTTATAAAGAGAACATAAGTAATATTATATCTGCTATTAGAAAGATAACGCAGATACCAATTATTATTTTGACGGATGCTTCCTCTTTATTGTGTATGTCATGGAAAAAAGAATTAATATACGCTGGTGCAGATTGCGTAATGGACATAAATAGTACTATAGAAGAACTAGATCTGCAGATTTTTTCATTAATACGACGAAACAATAAACATAAAATAACTCAAAAGCAATCCGAAACGATGATTAATAAGGGAAAACTTGTAATGGATCATAAGAAACATAAAGTATTTTGGAATAATGTAGCGTTACATTTAACACGACAAGAATATAATTTTTTATACTTATTAGCAGCGACACCGATGAGAGTATACACGTTTGAACAGATTTACCAGCTTGTCTGGAAAGATTATCCTGTTGGTAATATTAAAAATATCATCTGGTGTCTGGTAAAGCGACTGAGAAAAAAGCTGAATGTTGTTGAAGATGGTGCTGGGAATTGTATCGTCAGTGTCAGGGATATAGGTTACAAATTTGAATTGAATAATGAAAACGAACAGCAGTAGTATCCGAAATACAGGTTAAAAATTTGAATTGAATAATGAAAATGAGCAACAGTAAGGCGAATGATCCGTAAAAAGATTGTTCGTCTTATTTTATTTATTCTGGAAAGAAGGTGATAAAAACTGACCGTCAATTGACAGTTTTCTGACCGTTAACTGACAGGTGCATCCGATACACTGTGCCTTTGTAAAGATATGATTACAAAGGAGATCCGTGTTTGCAGGGAGACAGCAGAAATGCCGGACATTCCTGTAGACAGGAAGAACGGACCAGAGCACCGCCACACTCCGATTTGATTTCGCAAAAATTCAGATCGGAGGAAAACATAAGTGGCTTACAATAAAGCAAAAGAAGAATATAGATGGAACCAGTGGAAAGCAGAGGAAGAGAAGATCCTGCGTGAACAGGGTGTGGAAGAAGAGATGATCCAAAAGCTCCGGGAGTATGACTGGGAGGATTTCAAGGCAGAGCGGAGATTCCGGGAACACCAGACCTCGCTTCTGGACTGTATGGAACTGCTCCTGGAAGAAAAAGAAACCAAAGAGTCCCAGCCGGAGAGCGTAGAAGCCCTGCTGGATACCGTGGAGAACGAAGAACTGCTTCAGATCCTGTTATCAACTGATAAGAAAACTCTTCAGATGATTGTCCTGAAGATGATGGGATATGCACCAAAAGAGATCAGTCATCATATGGAACTGCCGGAGCAGACGGTTTATACAAGACTGCGGAGGTTACGGGAAAAGATCAAAAAGTCCATGAAATTTGAATAAAACAAAAGGTTCTCATCGGCTGACTATTAGAACGAACAGACAGGAGGATTGATACGATGGATGAGAAAGAAGTGTCCGAAATGCAGGAAGAAATGATGACGGTGCTGGTAGTCGAGCCGATGAAAGCTCCCTATGTCAAGAACATCCCCAATGAGCTGGAGGATCTGCAGCAGGCGGTAGGCGGTGACATTGAAATGACCTATCCGTTTGATGATAAAGTTGGAATCCTTTTAAACGGCAATGGAAAATTTGAGGGATTGCCACTGAATCGTGCGTTATATGATGATCATGGACAGGTCTATGATGCGATAGCCGGGACTTTCCTTGTGGTAGGGCTGACAGAAGATGATTTTACTTCACTGACACCGGAACAGATTGAAAAGTTTAAAGAAAAATACCAGTCACCGGAAATTTTTACTCTGTTTAACGGAGAACTCCATGTGATGAAGATGCCGCCGGAAGAAGAAAAAGAACAGAAAGAAAGCCGGAAGAACGATGCAAAACAAAAGAATCCGGCAAAGAAGAAAAACAGATCCGGGGATGCAAGATAAAATATTTTTTTGTGAAGTGAATAAAAAAATACACTGCCATCGGCTAGTAAGCAGAGGGACATCCCTCGGCTGTTCTTTGGCAAGTGAATATCGGCACTACAGGTACGTTCCCAACCGTAGAAGCGTGACAGCATGAGCGCCATGATTAAGTATAGGGTAAAGATTCTTAGACTTGGAGCGAGAAAGCATAGCTGTGAATAAGGCGGTGGCAGCCTTTCGCCAGGATCACGGACGGGGGATAATGATACACGTTACCAGCCAGAGAGCGGAAGATGGACTCCGGGTTGTAATCAGAAAGACCCTCAGGACATCTGTGAGCGGCGGCAGGCCAGCCGCCCGCCTGTAGTGTCCCCTTTCCCAGAAGAAATACAGGGATAGTTCCGGGGGTGCGAGGTCAAATGCGGAACAGCAAGATAAAAAAGAAATCAATGAAGAAGTGTGTCGTTGATATCAGATACCATGCGGCTGTAGGAGACTACAGCCGTATTCTTGTGGT
>CAJJTI010000055.1 GCA_905194705.1 uncultured Solobacterium sp.
CCACGCAATAATTTAAACAACCTTTGTTTAAAACCACGCAATAATTTAATCTATCATTATGATTAATAGCTTTTTAATTTGTTTAATTATTTTTAGTTAAATTAATTATTTACCTAAAGCAGCTTTAACAGCTGTTCTAACACCATTACTTGAGTTAGTAGCACCAGAAATAGCATCAATATCCAAGTTTTGAGTTTTGATGATTTCTGGAATGAATTGTTCTTCTACACCTGCATAGATGTTAGGTGTTTCAGCTTGTTCTGTAACTGTGATAGATGTAATATTTCCACCTTCAACAACTACTTCAACTTTGATAGGACCATTGTTACCTTTGCCTTCACCAGTGAATGTACCATCTGTAAATTCACCCTTAGCTGCTTCTTCAGTTGTGTTAGTGTTATTTTCACGTTCAACAACTACGTGTTCTGTTAAACCACCACGGTCATTGATGTATTGAATAGCGTTACGAGCAGCAACACGTCCAAATACTGCAGCTTCACCTAGACCTACAGAGTAGTATGCACCTTGTGTATTACCAATAACTTCACCAGCTGCATATAGACCAGCAATGATTGAACCATCTTCTCTTAATACACGAGCAGTTGTATCAGCTACAACACCACCTAATGTATCCATAACACCTGGAGTTAATAATACTGCATAGTAAGGACCTTCAGCATATGTGCCTGCTTTTTCAACTACAGCTTCATTTTCGAAACCATCTGTTTTTAAGTTAGCAACTGTTTCTTTTAATGCTTCAGCAGGAACACCCATCTTTTCAGCTAATTCATCTAAAGTATCAGCTTTTATAACTGTTCCACTGTTATCGATACATGTCATACGGTATTCATCGAAGAAATCTTTTTCTTCAATAGCCATGAATTCTTGATAGATTTCATCGCTATATACACCATAACATTCAGCATCTGTTTGAGCTAAGATATCATCAGTGATACGACGGTCACTACTTGCTGCTGAGTATTCATTTGTGAATCTCTTACCTTCTTTGTTAACGAAGATAACACCATTATTCTTAATAGGTAATTGCATTTGGATTGAGAATGGAGCAACTGCACAAGATAATTGGATTAAATCCATATTTGTTAATGCAGCACCATGTTTTAGAGCCATAACAATACCATCACCCATGTTTCCTTGGCTTGGAGCTAAGTGAATATTCTTTAAGCTTTCGTTACCATATTCAGCAATCATATCAGGGTTATTTTCATAACCACCTGTTGCTAAGATAACAGCACTTGTATCGATTGTGTATTGACCGTTTTTGTCTTCAACAACTACACCATTGATACGGCCTGTTTCATCAGCTAAGATATCTACAGCTGGTGAATTATAACGAATTTCAATACCTTTTTCTTTGCATTGTTCTTTTAATACTTTAACTAATTCAACACCTGGAATTGTACCATCTGTTGGACAGTGTAAGTCAGAATAACGGATTTTACCCCATTCACTTCCGAAACCATCTAACCATTCAATAACTTCAGGAGTTTCTTCCGCAACAACTGCTGCCATACGTACATCATTTAGATTTTTACCATTCTTCATGATTCTAGCAGTCAAATCAATTGGATTTTCTTCTTTTCCTTGTTCATCCATGAAACGAGATGTTGTACAGTTGAAACCACCGAATGCCATAGTAGTAGAACCACCTGCGAAAGACATTTTTTCTAATACTACGATGTTTTCAGCACCTTTTTCGTGTGCTTGTACAGCTGCAGATAAACCTGCTCCACCAGCACCAATGATAACAATATCAAATTGTTCATTAGTTGATGGTTGTGTTGTTCCTGTTTCAGTGTTGCCGCTGTTACTTGAAGAACAAGCAACCATGCTGGCAGCCATTAAAACAGATAAAAGTAACTTACCAAATTTTTTCATTTTTCCCTCCTAATTTAGTAAGCTTATTATAAAAATTTGTGAAATTTTAATCAGTTTAAAATCTGTACATTTTGTTTGAAATTCATACTATTGCATTAAGGCAGCATTTCTTCCTGCAATTCTTCCAAAAACAATACTGTCTGGAAATGAATTGCCACCTAAACGGTTTGCTCCATGAATACCACCAGTCACTTCTCCACAAGCAAATAATCCTTTTATAATATTTCCTTTTTTATCCAGTACTTGTGTATTTTCATTAATTTCAACACCACCTAATGTTTGATGTACTGTAACTGTTTTGGCATTAGCATAATATGGTGGATTATCAATTTTATTATCTAGAGTTAATCTATGAAATTGACTGTCATTTTTGCATTCAACCGCATAATTATAGTCAGCTATTGTTTTCTTTAAAACATTTGGATTCATATCTAATAATTCTGCTAATTCTTCGATAGTATCTGCTTTCTTAACATGTCCCATTAAAATAAGGCCTTGTAAGAATTCTCTTTCTTCATCGTCTCGCGAATAATCATCATCCACAATAGAATATACAAAACCATCTTCTTGCGCTTGTATAGCTGTAGCTAATTCATCTCTTCCTGCATCTTCTTCAATAAAACGTAATCCATGCTTATTCACTAAAATACCTTTACTGATGACATTAGGAATTGAATTATGTAAGCCACCATCATATACATCTGCCATTGGGTATAACTCAATATATTCCATATTAATTAATGATGCATTTATTTCTTCAGCCATAACAATACCATCACCAAGTGTTGAAGAAGTATTCGAACAAAGCAAATCACCTGTTAAATTTTGATTATATTTCATACGCATTTCTACGTTATATCCAAAGCCGCCTGTCGCAAGCACAACATTATTGCCATAATAATTGAATACTTCACCATTACGAACTGTTTCAACACCAATGACTTCATTATCTTTTGTGATAAAAGATTGTGCTTTAGTATTCAAATAAATATCCACATTATATTTTTCACACGCTTCTCCTAGCACCTGAATATAATCCGTACCATTACCAGCTTTAGAAAAATGACCACGTGCATGTTGTCCACCTAAGCAGTTATCAATAATTGGTTTAAATTCTAATCCCAGATTTTTTAAAAACTGTAAACCTTCATCAGCTTCACTTGTTAAGATACGTACTAATTCTTCTTTACCTTTTTGATGACCACCGAAATACGTTTCTTCAAAGAATAATTCTTCACTGTCTTCAATACCATATTTTTGTTGAAGTTCTGGATCAACACAGTTATACATTGCTGTTGCAATTAAAGTATTTCCACCAATCGCCTCTGTCTTTTCAACCAAGGCTACTTTTTTACCTTCCTTGGCGGCAGATATAGCCGCAGTTAGTCCAGCTCCTCCACCGCCTATTACGACAACATCATAATTGTATTCATAAGTGTCTTCTAATTTCTCATTTAAATCGTCTTGATTACCACATAACACAACATTTGATTTATCTAATATACTTTGTAAACCATTAAGTAGAGCTTTAGAACTTTCTGTAGCTCCTGATATAACATCTACATCTAATGATTGTTGTTCGATGATTGTATCAATTAACTGCTTTATTGCATGTTCTCCAACTTCTTTAGTTTCATGCGATTCTAATATATTAATGGATTCAATTCGATTACCATCAAAGTTAGCCTCTATTTTAATATCTCCCTGATATCCTTTTACAATCGCAATATTTTGTTTATTTTGACATGCATTTAATGGTATAAGCATCATTAAAACTACTATTTTTTTGATTAATTTACTCATCACTTACCTCCGATAAATCTACTTGTGGTAATTCTTCTTTTACTCTTTGTATAAATAAAGCATAACTTTCATCAGCATCTAATGTATCGTCCATCATCATTGCGAGCACAACTTCAAGATATACATCATAAATAACTGACTGATATTGACTATATGGTAATTCCTCAATCTGTGGATAAATATAATCAAAATATATTTCTCCAACATCTTAATTGTTGAATTCTTTTACTGGTAAACTCTTATAACCTTCTAATTCATAGGCAGGCAGATAACTGATAAAAGTTCCATTACCATAGTTTTTAGCATACATCGCACCACTTGGCGATAATAACATAGTTTTTAAAAAATCCCATGCTTCATTAATATATCTACTTTTTTGAGGAATAGCCCATACCGTACCACCCCATGAATAACTTCCACTTGGACTTCTTGTAAAGCCAAAAGCAGTACCACTATCAAATACACCTCGACTAATCATATTCAATGAACAAGGATAGAAAAATACTTCATCTCTCTTTAACGAATCATACCATCCTGGTGAACCCAGTTGATAATTTGCAGTTAATTCGTGGGTTTTTAAAGAATATAAAATCTTAAAGTAATTGGCAAAACGATAGGGTTCTAACAATTTGTTATTTTGAATATATGCTTCTTTTGATTGTCCAAACATAATAATTGCCGGATCTTGTAAATTCGCAAAAATATAATGTTCAGGATTATTTGCACAATAGGAATGTCCTTTACTGATTACATCAGCCCAACTGCTAAATACTACATTTACTTGATAAGGATCATCACTTCCTAACATGTGACTTGCAATATTACGATTATATACTACGCCAGAAGCAGATAAGGTTGCTGGAACAGCCCATAAATGTCCATGATTATTTTCATACTGAGCTAAACTATACTCAATTACATTTTTTCTGTTAATTGCATATGGTTCTTTCTCTAAATCCACAAATAACTCTCCACCATCAATACCAGCTATAGAACCACTATCTAAAATACATATATCTGGTAAAGGTTCATTTAATGCAATTGCTTGTTTTAATTTATTGAAATATTCACTTTCATCAACCTTAATAAAATTCAACTTTAAATTAGGATGCTTGATTTGATATTCACTAAATGCATCTAGAATGTAGTTATCATATCCCCATATTGTTAATGTTACATAATCATCTGTTGTATCATCTTTATGTATATTCATAAACAAATAGGTATTACTAATGATAAGGGCAATAACGATAGGAATTAATATCCATTTTAATTTCTTCATTTCTATTCCCCCCCCTAAATAATTGAGACCCTTCTCGGAAAATCATATTTTGCTTATTTATCTTCATTTTCATATCTTCACTTTTCGTTATCCCCCCCTCATCTTTTCTGCTTTTTTGCAGATTTTTTATTTACACTATTGACATATTGTCTTTTCTGCGGCTCGCTCCGCTCGCTTTTGTTAAAGCTGAAGGAGGTAAGCTTTATGCTTAAATTTGTTCAGACTCAACAAGAGTACAAGTCTTTTCTTTCTACTCAGAAACACATGCTTGGCTATTCATCCATTAAATCCCATTCAGAATCCAAAAAGATTCGTAGTATGTTATGGAAGCTCGCAAAACTTGAAACCGATTCTATCAGCTCTGTTCTGCTTTCTCTTTATTCTCAAAATTTTGGACGTCCTGCCATTGATCCTCTCATTTTCATTCGCTCTTTTCTCCTTATGCTTAAGCTTAAGGTTTGGTCCATTGATGAGTGGTGTCAAAAGCTCAATGTCGATCCTGTTTTACAGTATGTTATTGGCACTTGGAATCCACCTTCTACTGCTTCCCACTATGATTTTATCAATCGAATCATGCATGATGACCCAAATCTTCATACCTACTTTCCTGCTAAAAAGAATTCAAAATCTGTTCGCATTAAAATCAAACGAAATGAAAAATGGGAAAACTATGACGATGAAGATACTAAATCATTGGCTGATAAATATATCAATGGCGCAGATTGCGATCGTGACAGAGTTTCCTATTCCTTAGAAAAAATCTTCTCTCTTCTAGCTGTTAACCAATCTGTCAAGCTTGGATTAATCAACAATGAAAACCTAATTCTTTCTGGGGATGGTTCATGCGTACATATTCATTCAAGTCCTCTCGGTCATAAAGTAAATTCTGTACAAGATGAAACCTGCAACTATCGTTATACTGCGCCTGATGCCGATTTTGGCTGGGATAGCGATCTTGAAAAATGGTATCTCGGATATACTCTCTACAATATATCCTGCTACAATCCAGTTTATAAGACAGATCTTCCCGTTTATTTGTCTCTTGGTTATGCATCTACACATGATGCTTTAACTACCATCACTTCAACCGCAAGAATGCTTGATATAAATCCTGATCTGAAACCACGATATATGTGTTTTGACAGTGCAATGGATTCAACAAACATCTATAAATATCTTCGCCACAAGAATATTATACCTATCATTGACTGGAATCCTAGACATACTGGTTCAAGGAATCCGTACACAAAATTTGAAAATATGGATTCTGATGGTGTTCCTTTATGTGCTAACGGAAACCGAATGATTCGAGATGGCTATGATAATTCCAAAATGGCTACCAAATATAGATGCCCTGTTATGATGGGGAAAATTTCTTTCTGTCCTTTATTTGGCAAATGTACCTCTTCTTCTTATGGCAGGGTTGTAAAAATTTACGATAAAACCGACTTTAAGCTATTTGGGCCAATTCCTTACAAAAGTAACAAATGGAAAACCATTTACAAAAATAGAACATGTACAGAACGAGTCAATAATCGAATTCTAAATGACTATGGATTACATAAAATGTTTATTCGCAACCGTTCAAAATTTCAGTTTTTCTCAATAATTTCCGGCATCTCCATACATATGGATGCATGGATAAAAACATTGAAAGTCTAAATACTATTACAATTTAAATTTTTCAAGGCATCTTAGGATGTCTTTTCGTGCGTAATCACATGCAATATTTTATAAATGTTGTATTCTTAGATTTTTCTTTCTTGTTTTTTTACGTTTAATCACCTACTTTCCGAGAAGACTCTCGTCAAGATTCGAAAGTTCAAAAATCTATTAACCATGCGACTTTAGAGCTATTTTATTTCTTACAATTAATTGATTACATAATAATAAAAAATCCATCAAGTTTAATCGATGGACTTCAATTTATATTACTTTCATGAATAATCACTATTCTTCAGAAGTAGCTGTTTCTGTTCCAAATAGTTTTTCTTTGATTTGAGCAGTAATTTCTGCATCAATTTCAGGATTCTTCTTTAAGAATTCGCGAACTGAAGCAGCACCTTGGCCAATTTTTTCTCCTTTATAAGAGAACCATGCGCCTGCTTTATCAATGATATTGTTTTCTACACCTAAAGTAACTACTTCATCAATGTGAGAAATACCTTCACCAAAGATAATACTTACTACAGCAGTTTTAAATGGTGGAGCAACTTTATTCTTAACAACTTTAATTTTTACGCTGTTACCATAAGCATCTTGTCCAGTTTTTAAAGTTTCTGATTTTCTAACATCCAGTCTTACAGAAGAATAGAATTTTAATGCTCTACCACCAGGAGTAGTTTCAGGATTACCGAACATTACACCAACTTTTTCACGTAACTGGTTGATAAAAATTGCTGTACAGTTAGAACGGTTCATTACACCAGCTAATTTTCTCATCGCTTTTGACATTAAACGAGCTTGTAAACCAACAGAAGAATCTCCCATTTCACCATCAAGTTCTGCTTGAGGAACAAGAGCAGCAACAGAGTCGATAACAACTAAATCAATCGCTCCTGATTTAATTAGTACTTCTGTAATTTCTAATGCCTGTTCACCAGAATCTGGTTGAGATAAAATCAACTCATCAATATCAACACCTAAATTTTTTGCGTATATTGGATCAATTGCATTTTCTGCATCGATAAATGCACATCTTCCACCTTTCTTCTGACATTCAGCAATTGCATGAAGTGCAAGAGTTGTTTTACCAGAAGATTCAGGACCATATATCTCAATGATTCTTCCTTTTGGATATCCTCCAATACCTAAAGCAGCGTCTAACGCAATACTTCCACTACCAATTGCATCTACAGAAACATTGGCTCTATCCCCAAGTCTCATAATGCTGCCTTTACCATATTCTTTTTCAATTGTTTTTAAAGCATCTGCTAATAATTGATCTTTTTTATCATCCGTTTCTTTTACTTTTGTTTTTTCAGTTGCCATATGCAATTTCTCCTTTCAATTATAGATATACGCAAATTTAGTATCGATTCCCCTATTTACTTTCAAAAATATCACTTTTCATTTGATTGAAATAGGAAATACCTGATGCCATACTAACGAAAGCTGAGAACCACAACATAATTGTTGATACTGGTAAGTTCCATAAAGCAAAAGGTAAATTATTTAATAATATAAGTGGAATTGTAAACATCTGTAAAACTGTTTTCAGTTTACCTAACATTTGAGCAGATACAACTTTTCCGTTACTTGCCGCAATCATTCTGCAACCATCAACGATAATATCTCTACAAATCATTAGAATAACTGGTACTACAGGAATAATACCTCTCGAGATAAATAATAAGAACATTGTTGTTGTAAGCATCTTATCGGCAATAGGATCAGCAAACTTACCAAAAGTTGTCTGCATATTTCTTTTTCTAGCAATTTGACCATCCAGGAAATCCGTAAAAGCAGCAATCACATAAATTGCTAAACAGATAACATTAATTACTGATAAATGGAATCCTTGGATATTAAATATATAAGGTTCAATACCAAATTGAGCATATGGAAAAATATAAACCAACACTACAACTGGTACTAAAATAATTCTAAAAATTGTTAATCGATTTGGAAGATTCATTGTTTTTTCCTTCTTTCTTTTGTTAGTATATCACAAGCTGTTTTTACCAGAAATACCTTGTAGAAAGTATTCCTATCTGTAGTAACACTATAATCACAAAAACAGATATCACAAATAAAAATCCGAGCATATTTACGATTTTAGTTGTGGAATCTTTTGCATTACAAGCAATAAATTGATAAATTCCAATACCAATTATACCGCCTGTTGTATTACCAATGACATCTGTTATATCAGTAACACCTATCCACATTATATATTGCAACACTTCTATTGTTACACTTATCCCAACAATAAATAATATCATTTGCACAAAACGAAAATGTTTCTGTTCAGATAGAAATAGTCCTAAAGGAATAAAGACAAATACATTTGCAAATATTTCTAAATAATCTATTTTTCCATTTATTCGAATTGATCCTTCAAACGGAATCAGATTAATATTATGATATCTTCCAATTTGATCTAAAGATAACTGTCCTTTAAATAATACTGTCCATACTAATATAAATAGATAAATGCCAAAGAAACATAAAGATATATTTTTCTTACTTAATTTTTTTCTTTTCATTTTTCCCTAAAATTAAGGAGCGCATAATGCGCTCCATGATTTTCACACTCTGTAAGCCATGTTCTGTCCTTCTTACGAAGTGGCAGCCATTTATCTCTGCTGTTGCAGCCTTTACTCCCTTCAATTCGTTTGTAAAGATTCTCCTACCAAATTTTGGATTTCTCGCTTGCGGGGTTTATCTCGTTCCACCTAGACTATTTCTAGCTAGCTTCGTCACTGTGACACCTTAAGGGCATAGGCCATAGATTTCTCCTTAGGCTTTTGCTCCGCCGTCAGTTTTCACTGCCTTGCCTTATTTATTCAGCAAGCACAAACACTACTGTCATCGCAGACAGTGCGAGCATGGACTTTCCTCTAATATATAAATATCAGCGACTGCCCGAATGTGTTATTCTCGATTTCTCTTTTTTTGTTCGAAGACTTCTTCTTCGAGTCTAGATAATCTCTTTAGAATATCTACACTTCCTTGTCCCGTTGTTTGAGGAGAAGGATTAGCTTCTAGAGCTCTTGTACGACCTTCTACTTCAATAAGCTTTGCTCGTAAAGATGCATTAGTTCTTTCAAGTTCACCTATCTTTTCGTTTAATTCAGTTGTAATTTCTTGATATGTTTGATAATCCTGAATGATTAAATCTAAGAAGTTATCCACTTCTGTCGCATTATAACCTTTAAAATCAATATTAAATTCTTTATCAAGAATTGTTTGAATATCAAGATTTACCTTTCCTGCCATACTTATTCACGCTCCGTCTATTAATTATTACAGGAATGTGAGCGAAAATCAACGGTGTCTTCCTTATTGTAAAGAAGAAATGTATAATAATTTCTAGGTGAAAAAATGGTAAATTATCCTAACGGTCATAAAACTAACAGTATTCAAAAAGTAAATAACACAAGTGGTAGAGGTATGGAACTTGAAAAAGAAATCAATGCCACAAACAACTTTTATTTAGATATTGATAAAGCTGTTATTTATAAAAAGCCAACACCTGTTACAATTGTTAAAGTAGATTATCCAGCACGTAATGCTGCGAAAATCACAGAAGCTTATTTCAAATTACCTAGTACTACAGACTACAACGGTATATATAAAGGAAGATACATTGATTTCGAAGCAAAAGAATGCCAATCACTTACTTCTTTTCCATTAAAATCAATTCATGAACATCAAATAAAACATTTAGAAAATGTTTGTCGTCATGGTGCAATTGCCTTTGTAATTATTCGTTTTATAAAATACAATGAAACATATTATGTGGACGCAATGACTTTGATTAATTACATAAAAATTTGTACAAGAAGTTCTGTTCCATATAAGTGGTTTCAAGAAAATGGTTATTTAATTCCTTTTCACTACAATAAACCAGTGGATTATTTAGAAGTAGTAGACAGTTTATTCTTTAAGGAGTGATATATATGACAAGAAATAGTAATGAAGAAATGGTTCATCACACAAATAAGAAAAGAAAAAAAAGAAAAGTTAATACCCTGAATCTTTGGACATTAATATTAAGCATTATCGTAATATGTGAACTTATTGTTGGTATTACAGGTTCTGTATTATTAATGAAAATGATGAATGGTAAGCCTGATT
>CAJJTI010000056.1 GCA_905194705.1 uncultured Solobacterium sp.
GTACTACCCAAAAAGATACTTTTTCTATACGTTTAAGAAAGAATTTCTCTGATTTCAGTTTAGATGGGCCAGTATTATTCAGCATTAAAAAACCTGCTGATGCGACGGATGCTGAAGTATATACAGTTCTTTATTACAATAAAACAAATGGTGATGTCGAAAAGTGCTATACAAGACAAACAACTAATACAATTACATTTATGGGAAGTAAAGATGGGGAATATATGCTTGTCTCCAGAAATACATCTAATATTTATATAGGCGATGATCCTGTTGAATCAGTTACAGTCGAAACAAGCTCCTATGATTTAGAATCACTTTATATGCAAATTACTGTAGGTTTAATTGCACTAATTTTATTAGGAGTACTGCTACGTCGCTTCTTAGTGAAAAAGAACAATAAAAATGTTGCGAAAAGACGTGAAGAAAAAGAAATCGAAAAAGCTCAAGAACCACTACCACCAGTAGATGTTACGCAAGCTTTAGAAATATTTGATACTGAAGTATTAGATTTAGACAAGATTAGAGAACTTGATGAAGAACATCAAAGAAGAATTCATAAACATGATTAATACAATCGTAGACATTGAAAATATTTTATTTGAGGAAGAAGAAATAAGTGATTTTCTTCTTCAGAGTATACAAACACGTGGTATTGCTATTCCAGTACATGTAAGAAGTATTGAAGAAAATCAATATGAATGTATTGATGGCAAGAAAAGATTAACTGCCGCAAAAAAATTAAGTGAAAAAGATGCCAAATTCAGAAGAATACCAGTAATGATTATGAATGATTTTTCTAAAGCTGGTTCATCTTTCTGGGGCAATACACAAAATCATCATTAAAGAGGTAAAGATGGAAAGATTACAAAAAGTTATAGCAGCTTCAGGCGTTGCATCTAGAAGAAAAGCTGAAGAATTAATACAAGCAGGTAGAGTAAGTGTAAATGGACTTGTTGTAAAAGAACTTGGTACAAAAGTATCAGGCAATGATGAAATTGCTGTTGATGGTACAGTGATTACAAAAAAAAATAAAGTATATTATCTTTTCAATAAACCAAAACATACTATCTGCAGCACAAAAGATGAACATGACCGTGATACAGTACTTGATTATTTTTCGGATGTAAAAGAAAGAATATTTCCAATAGGTAGATTAGACTTTGATACTACAGGTCTTCTTATTCTTACAAATGATGGTGAAGTAGCTAATAAACTTATGCATCCAAAAAGTCATTTACCTAAGACTTATGATGTAACAATTGATGGTTATATTACCCCTCAGCAAATTAATCAGTTAAAAAAAGGGGTAATGTTGGATGATGGCTTAACATTACCGGCAGAAGTATATCTGATTACACAAAATAAGAGTAAAAATAAGAGCAGACTTCAAGTAACTATTTTTGAAGGCAGAAATAGAGAAGTAAGAAGAATGATGGAACACTTCAATTATGAAGTTACTCGTCTTGAAAGAATCGCTTATGGTAATTTAACATGCGGTTCATTAAGACAGGGAGAGTATAGAAGATTACGCTCTTTTGAAATTAAAGAGCTATTAAAAATGATTGATCAAATCAATCAATCATCTCGTTAATCTACTTTTATATGATTCGCTTCTAATTCATCAATGTTTGGATCAATATAGATAGTTTTATAAGAACCTAGTTGAACCATACCTGGCTTAGCACCAGGTATTTTTTTTAGTTCTTTTACTGGACAATAGTTAACTGGAACACTGGAAGAATCTCTACCTTTAGAAAAGTAAGCAGCGATATTGGCAGCTAAACGTAATGTATCTTCATCGATTTCACTATTATGGATAACAACATGTGCTCCATGATAATCTTTAGCATGCAGCCAGATTTCACTTTTTTTTGCATGATGCCATGTTAACTCATCATTTTGTAAATTGTTTTTACCAAAAGAAATTTGTGTACCACTTTTGGTTTCAATTGTAGTGAAATGAATCTCTTTTTCCTTTGTCTTTTTATTTTTGTTTTTCTTCTTTTGAGGGCGTTTTTCTTTCATATAACCACCCTTGATTAGTTCTTCTTTAACTTCACTTGCAGTATTAAAATCGGCTATTTCAATTTGTTCTAATAAGCCTTCAAAGTATTCTATTTCTTGTTTACATAAAGCTATCTGTTCATTTAAATATTTTTGACCTTTTTTCAGTTTGGTATATTTCTGATAGCATTTTTTTGCATTTCCTTTACCATCCAGTTTTGGATCTAGTGGTATTGTAATTTCTTTACCCGTCTCATAATCTTCAAGTTTAATTTCTTTAGTGCCTTTTGTGTCTTGGATATTATAAGCATATAGAAGTTCACCATATTTGTTCCATTTATTACAATCAAGAGCGTCATCATATTCTTTTAACAGGCGGGGTAATTTCTGGGTTTCATGTTTTAATTCTTTTTTGACTGTATGAAAAATATCTCCAGAAATTTCTTTGATTCTTTCTTTTTCTTCTTTATGAAAATATAAAATATCAAATCCTTCAAATAGAGGATAACTTATTGATTTGTCACATGAAGTAATTGCGATACAATGAAAAATGGCATCATTAGAATTATTTGCAATAAATAATTCATTGGAGTCTTCAATTTCTTTCATAATACTTGAGAATGACTGCCCATGTCTCATGCGATATTCTACTTCATTAGATAACATAGGTGAAAAACCTGCAAATTGTGCAGTTAGATTCTTATCAGGATCAATATACTGGCAAGTAAAAGGATCTTTTTTATTTTGACTGGGAGTAGGAGTGAATTTTGCACCTACCTGAATGGTTCTGCGATTATTTTCAAAAGGCGGGATGTGTTTTAAAGCATCAATAATAATTCCATCTCTTACTAAGATAATATTGGCGTATTTTCCCATTAATTCAACGTAGAGGTGCAATTCTTCCGCGTCACCTAAATCATTGTGTCTTTTAATTTTAAAGTCACACCAGCGGTCTAATTCAATCTGCTCTAATGATTCTATCGTAGCTCCTTCTAAATATTTTCTTAGAACCATGACAAAATTACCTGGTTCATTAGGAGTTGGATAACTTCTTCTTGTTAGTAACATTCTATTGTATTGAGAATGACATGAAACAAGTAATTGACTCTTACCAGCGGTAGAGTTATGCAGTTGAAATAAAACCTCATTTTGTGAGATTTGATATATTTTTTGAATACGACTTGGTATTGCACAAGCCATGTTTTCTACAATTTTGTGTAATAATATTCCATCTAGTGCCATAGCTAACATTATACCACATTGACTTAATTTGTTTTTGAATGTAACCTAATTAAAAGAGGTAAAAAACATGGCAAAGGGATTACTTATTGTTATCAGCGGACCATCAGGCGTTGGTAAAGGTACAGTATTAAAAGAAGTAGTTAAAGATCCAGAATTAAATATTGGATATTCAATTTCAATGACAACACGTGAAAAAAGACCAGGTGAAGAGAATGGTGTAAATTACTATTTTGTGACACGTGATGAATTTCATAAAGCAGTAGAAGATGGGGAACTTTTAGAATGGACAGAATTTGTTGGAAATTGCTATGGTACACCAATAAAAGAAGTCGAAAGATTAAGGAATGAAGGCAAGAACGTATTACTTGAAATCGAACAGGATGGTTGCAGTCAAGTAAGAAAGAAAGTTCCAGATACACTTTCTATCTTTATTATTCCACCTAGCATGGAAGAATTAGAAAGAAGAATTCGTTCTCGTAAAACAGAACCAGAAGAGATTGTTCAACAAAGACTTGCAAAAGCAGCTAAAGAAATGAATAATCTGAAAGACTATAAATATGTTGTATGTAATGAAGATGTCAAGCTTGCAGCTGATATTATTCGTGTTATTATTTTACGGCATATGCAATTTGAAAAAGAAAAAGAAGATAATAAATGTCTCTAAATGAGACATTATTTTTTCGAGAAGGGAGAGAAAAATGTTTTTTGCATTGTCTATTTTTATCGTAATGTACATTTTCTTATTGGCACTACCAAAATATAGAAGCTATACAGCAGTTATTACAGCTGTATTATTTATTGTTTTAGGTATTTTACCAGTTAAAAATGCACTTACAGCAATTAACTATAACGTCATTATGATGCTTACAGGTACAATGTTAATTGTTGAATTATTTATAGAAAGTGATATGCCTTCATATATGGCAGAAAACTTATTAAAAATTGTACCAAATGTACAATGGGCAGTCGTATTATTAAGTTTATTTGCGGGTATTATTTCGGCATTTGTAGATAATGTTGCGACGGTACTAATGGTTGCTCCAGTAGGTATAGAAGTATGTAAAAAAATTAAAACAAATCCTGTACCAGTTATTATTTCTATTGCTGTTTCCAGTAATTTACAGGGTGCTGCAACACTTGTTGGTGATGCAACAAGTATACTACTAGGTTCTTATGCTGATTTAAGCTTTAATGACTTTTTCTGGTTTAATGGTAAACCAGGTATTTGTTTTGCTGTAGAACTTGGTGCTTTATTAACAATTCCGGTTATTTTATTTTTATTTCGTCATGAAAAAGGAAAAGTTAATGAAGAGGTTACGGTAAAGATTACTGACTATACACCTACATATTTTTTAATTGGTATGATAATTTCCTTAATCGTTGCAAGCCAGTTTGAAAATAAACCTGAACTAACAAATGGTTTTATCTGTTGTGGTTTAGCACTTATTTTAATTGTCATTGAAGCTATAAAGCAAAAAAATATAAAAGTTATTCCAAATACAATCATCACTTTAGATATTGAAACACTATTACTATTATGTGGTTTGTTTGTTGTTATAGAAGGTATTACAGAAGCAGGGGTAATCGAAAAAATTGTAGAAATATTTATGAATGCAGGTGGCGATAATGTATTTGTAATGTATACGTTAATTGTCTTTGTTTCAGTACTAGTTTCTGCATTTATCGATAATATTCCATATGTTGCGACAATGTTACCGGTTGTAACAGGTATTGCAGCAATGATGGGAATCAGTCCATATCTATTTGATTTTGGTTTATTAATTGGAGCTACATTAGGTGGCAATATTACACCAGTTGGCGCCAGTGCAAATATTGCAGGCATTGGTATATTAAGAAAGAATGGTTATGAAGTAAAGAATAGTGATTTCTTTAGAATTGGTATTCCTTTTACTTTAGTAGCAGTTCTTTCGGGATATTTATTCCTTTGGTTTGTATGGGCATAAGGTAATGTGTTGATTAAAGGTAATCATTTATATGGTTATCTTTTTTATTTTATAAATGATGTTGAATCTATAATCATAATGATAAAAAGAAAAGCACAGATTTTCATCTGTGCTTTAAGAATCTTATTTAGAAGACTATCTGTTGTAGTATTCGACAATTAGAGATTCATTGATTTCCTGATTTAATTCGCTTCTTTCAGGAATACGATCGAATGTTCCTTTTTTGTTTTCTTTATCTACTGTAACAAATGCAGGAGCTACATAGTTAGAATCTAATGATTCAACGATTGGTTTCATGTTTAGTGAGTTTTCACGAACAGAAATTACTGAACCTGGTTTAATTTGTGCACTTGGAATGTCAAGTTTCTTTCCATCAACATTGATATGTCCATGGTTAACTAATTGACGAGCTGCTTTACGTGTTGTAGCAAAACCCATACGATAAACTAGGTTGTCTAGTCTGCTTTCTAATACAACTAAGAAGTTGTAACCAGCCATACCTTCCATATGAACAGCTTTTAAGAATGCATTGTAGAATTGACGTTCGCTTACACCATACATGTAACGAACTCTTTGTTTTTCACGAAGCTGTAGTCCATAACCACTTAGCTTAACGCGCTTTGTAGGACCATGTTGTCCTGGAGCATAAGTTCTCTTCTTTAATTCTTCGCCAGTTTCTAATACAGAGAAGCTTAAACGTCTTGACTTCTTCCAAACTGGACCTGTGTAACGTGCCATGTCTTGTTTCCTCCTTATAATAAATGGCCGAGAAACAATAACAGATAGATCAATATGTAGTGTGTTGTTATAATTCCTTTTCACTTTTTGCAGCAAGGTACTAAGGTTGCAGATTTACTGTTAACAACGCGGTCTGACATAAACTCTATAAGCTGCCATCATTTGACGCTTAACAATGATAACAAATATAAAGTAATAAAGTCAATAAAAACAAGTCTACGAGAGTAATAATTTATGTGATAAAATAATAAAGCATGGAAGGTAGGATTGAATCACAATGGATAACGTATTTAAAATCTTGTCAGATATAAGAGTTATTATAGCAATTGCTGTTTTAGTTGTATTAATTATTATTTGGTTTATTGTTCAACGTGTAAAAAGTGGAAATTATAAAAAGCAGTTAGAAGGATATGAAGTTAGATATAATGCAATAAAAAGTGTTCCTCTATCTTTTAAGATGAATAAAGCCGTAGCTATCAGTCGTGTTGATCCAGAAGCAATGAGTAAAGTTGCTAGAAGTAAAGATCAATTTACAGCAGCTGAAGCTAATTTAAAACAAATTTCAACTTTATTATCTGATACAGAAGATGACATTTTAGTTGGTAAGTTAAAGAAAGCAAAGAATGCTTTAGCTGACTTAGAGGCAAGTATTTCTCTTGGGGAAAAACAAGTTTCTGATTTAGAAAAATTTTTAGATGGCTTACTTGAAAAAGAAACAGTTCAAAGACAGGAAGTTAATGGTTTAAAGAATGACTTCCGCGATTTGAAACAGGAAGCTCAAGATAAATCAAGTTCTTTATCATATGCATGGAACAGTATTCAAAATCGTTTCTCTGAAATTGAAAAAATGTTCTCAGCATTTGAAGAATGGATGTATGCATCAGATTTTGAAAAAGCAAGTACAGAACTTGAAAATATTAAAACTAGTATTAATGGTTTAAGAACAATTATTAGAGAACTGCCTGAGTTATTAACAGAAGCTAGAGGAGTTATTCCTAGTATGGCAGAAAATCTGCACCATGATTATATGGATTGTAGAAAACGTGGTGTTTATTTACAACATTTGGAAATTCAAAATAATTTAGCTTTAATTACTGATGGTTTAAAGAAAGATTTAGCTAGCTTAAAGAATTGCAATGCAACAGATGTTAAAGCTCATTTAGATGACTATAAGAAAAGACTTGAACAGATGGACGAAGCAGTTAAGAAGGAAGATGAAAGTCAATCTCAACTTAAATCTCTCGCTCAAGGAATTGATACTTTATATGCATCAGCTTGTGAAAACTTACAGTATATTCAAAAACAATATGCTACATTATCAACTCGTTTTGGTCTTGAAAGTTTAAAAGATGAAATTACTGAAGAAGAAAAGAAATTAAGCGAAATTCAAGAAAAGAAAAAAGCTCTTGGTGAATTATTACAAACAAGTGATAAAGCTGCTTCTAAATCATTAAATGATTTACAAGAAGTAGAACGTTCACTAAATGAAGTAACAACATCGTTAAATAGTATTAAAGAACGCATCAATAACGTTTCTGGTGATGAAGATCGTGCTAAGAAACAACTTGTAAAATTACAAGTTATCATGAATCAATTACAAGTAAGTATTCGTAAATATAAGCTTCCTTCAATCAGTGCTCAATATGAAGAAGATATGAATAAAGCAAACGAATATATTCATCGTTTAGAAAGCTTACTTGCCGAAACACCACTTAATGTTCAATTATTAAATTCAACATTAAAAGAAGCAATTGATTTCATTTATAAGCTTTATAACAACGTTAATAATGTTGTTGGTGCTGTAATGATGGTTGAAAATACAATTGTATTTGGCAACCGTTACCGTTCAACATATCCTGATATTGATTCAGAATTAACAAGAAGTGAATTATGTTTCAGAAATGGTGAATATACACAAGCATTAACTATTGCGATTGCTACTATTGAAAAGATTCATCCAGGCAACTATGAAAAAATGGTAAAGGAGAACGCTAGAGCAGCTGGTGAATAGAAGAGTATATTTTGACTATTCAAGTACAACTAATGTACATCCTGATGTATTAAAAGCATATATGGATTTATTAAAAACTACATATGTAAATAGTGAATCCTTATATGATGAAGGTACACTGGTTTCTAGAAATTTAGAAAAAGCTAGAAATGCAATTAGTGAACTTTTAAAGGTACATCCTGATGAAATTATCTTTACAAGTGGAGCTAGTGAAGCTAATTCTGAAGCGATAAAAAGCGTTTCTTTCAGTATGCCTGAAAAGAAACATATTATTACATCACAAATCGAACATTCGAGCGTTTTAAATGCTTGTAAGCAGATGGAAGATGTATTTGGCTACAGAGTGACATATCTTCCCGTAAATGAACAGGGAATTGTATCTGTAAAGGATTTAAAAAATGCTTTAGATAATGATACAAGTGTTGTTTCATTGATGTCTGTAAATAATGAAACAGGTGCGATTAATCCAATTGAAGAAATAAAAGAAATTGTAAAGAAAACATCCAGTGCATATATGCATGTAGATATGACACAAGCTATAGGTAAAGTACCATGTTCTTTTGAAAATATTGATTTAGCAAGTATGTCTGCACATAAAATTGAAGGCTTAAAGGGTAGTGGCATCTTAGTGAAAAAGAAACATGTTCCATTTGTTCCTTTAATTAATGGTGGAGAACAGGAATATGGCTTACGTGGGGGTACAAACAATGCCTGCACAAATATGGTATTTGCTAAGACATTAAGAATTGCTTTAGAAAATGAGAAAAAATACCATGATTATGTACAAAAACTACAAACTTTACTTCTAAATCAATTAAAAGAAATTGACGGTGTTGAAATTAACAACCCAGAAAATAATTTATGCAGTATTGTAAATTTCTCTTATGAAAACATTCCAAGCGAAGTTATGCAAAATGCATTAAATCGTATGGGGTTCATGATTTCAGCAAGAAGTACATGTGAAAGTAAATCTAATAATCCAAGTTATGTATTAAAAGCCATGGGTTATAGTGATAGACGAGCTTCTAGCTGTATTAGAATAAGTCTTTCTTATCATAATACAGAAGAAGATATATTAGACTTTATTAAGGCATTAAAGGAGATTATTAGTCATTATGGTTAATTATGATACAGTACTAATTCGTTATGGCGAATTAAGCACAAAAGGTAAAAATAGAAAAGATTTCATCAAAAGATTAGATAAGAATATTCGTAGAATGTTAAAAGATTATCCTAATCTTTCTTATAGACGCACTTATGATCGTATCTATATCAAACTTACTGATGAAAATCCTGAAGAAATTAAAGATAAACTTCAAAAGGTTTTTGGAATCAGTTCCTTTTCTTTTACTGAAAAAGTACCAAGCAATATTGATGCAATTAAAGAAGCCTGCTTAAGAATTGCTCAAGAAAAAGAAGCGACAAACAAAACATTTAAAATTATTACTAGACGTCACGATAAAACATTCCCTTTAAATAGTGATGGAGTAAATCGTGCTGTAGCTTCAGAAATTTTACATAATACAAATTTAAAGGTTGATGTTCATCATCCTGAATTAAGTATTCAAATTGAAGTGCAAGAAAATGATACATATATTACTTCTGAAAAGATACCAGGGCTGGGTGGTTATCCAACAGGTATTAATGGAAAAGTATTATTAATGTTATCAGGTGGTATTGATTCACCAGTTGCTGCATTTGAAATTATGAAGAGAGGTTTAGAAGTTGAAGCAATTCACTACGCTTCTCCACCTTATACTTCTGAAAATGCTAAACAGAAAGTAATGGATTTAGCAAAACTTGTATCTATTTATCAAGGTAAAATGAAAGTCCATGTTGTAAACTTCACAGAACTGCAATTACAGATTTATAAGACAGCAGGAGATCCTTACGCAATTACAATCATGCGTAGAATGATGTTCCGTTTGGCTGAAAGTTTAGCTCTAAAAGAAGGATGTTTAGCAATTGGTACAGGTGAAAGTATTGGTCAAGTAGCTTCTCAAACTCTTGAAAGTATGAATTGCATAAATAGAGTTGTATCTATGCCAGTTATTCGCCCACTTGTATGTATGGATAAAACGGAAATTATCGATTTAGCACGCAAAATCGGTACATACGAAACATCTATTCAGCCATTTGAAGACTGCTGTACTATTTTTGATCCAAAAAATCCGGTAACAAAACCAACAACTAAGAAAGCAGAATTCTATGAATCTTGTTTTGATTATCAAAAAGAATTAGATACATGTTTAAATACTATTGAAACAGAAGTTGTTAGTTATGAAGAAGATAAGGAAGAATCTTTCTTATAATAGGAGAGCATATGGGATTATTTAAAAAACATGATGGTTCTATCGCTAAAAGATTTGATGAAATATTTGAGGCAGGAGCGACTCAAGCAGAAAGTGAATTTTTAGACAGTTTAAATGAAATTATTAAAATGATTGAAGTGGATTCATCCTATTCAACAAATGAAAAGTTAAAGATATATGAACTTCTATCTCTAATGAATAATTCATCCAGTACAGCTAGACCTAAGATAGCAAATAAAATAAGAAAAGCTTTGAAATAATGCAACGGAAAGTTGCATTTTTAAATTGTTATGTAGATTTTATTGAATATTAAAATGTTAAGAAGGTGGTGTAGATATTATGTTTGATGTACCTGGAGATTTAATTCATAGAGTT